>CAKQMM010000099.1 GCA_934254755.1 uncultured Clostridia bacterium | reverse complement strand
ATGTAAACCCCACCCGAAGCAAGATGGGAGCGGGTAAAGCGCGCTTGTGCGCTCCGCTTGTTCGAGTCGCTTGAGCTTGGCGGTAACGTCAAGTCTAGATAGATAGCCGTATTAAATGACAGAACTCGGCTTACAGACCTACTCTTTTTTTTGAATATGCGCCGCCAAAAACGGCAAAACCCCCGCCAAAAAAGCGGGGGCTTTAAATGAACAAAAAACCCGCACGAAATGCGGGTTTTTGAATAATTGCAGCAATATAAAATTTATACGTTAAAGCGGAATAAAACTACGTCGCCGTCCTTCATAACGTAATCTTTGCCTTCGGAGCGGACTTTGCCGAGTTCTTTTGCCTTGTTATAGTTGCCCGCGCTCAAAAGGGTTTCGTAATCGACCACTTCCGCGCGGATGAAGCCGCGCTCGAAATCGCTGTGAATTTTGCCAGCCGCCTGCGGCGCTTTGGTGCCGTTCTTAATCGTCCAGGCGCGCGTTTCGGGTTCGCCTGCGGTAAGGTAACTTATAAGCCCCAAAAGTTTGTAACTTGCTTTGACCAAACGGTTAAGTCCGCTTTCTTTAAGCCCGAGTTCTTCTAAAAATTCGGCTTGTTCCTCTATCGGCAGTTCGCTTATTTCTTCTTCCGTCTTAGCGCATATAACGAGGGTTTCGGAATTTTCTTTCGCGGCAAATTCTTTCACTTTTTTAACGAGCGGAATATCGTCGTCGTTTTTACCCATATCGCTTTCGGAAATGTTCGCGGCGTAGATAACGGGCTTATCGGTGAGTAAAAATAGGTTGTCAACGTATTTTTGCTCGTCTTCGGTAAAGGTTAAACTTCTGACGGGTTGCTCGCTTTCAAGCGCGGTTAAAATCTTTTTCAACAAGTCGCTTTCGGTTACGTACTTTTTATCCCCCGTTTTTATCATCGAAAAAGCTTTGTCGTAACGCTTCTGAACGCTTTCCATATCGGCTAAAATAAGCTCTAAATTAATGGTCTGAATATCGCGGACGGGGTCAACCGAGTTTTCGACGTGTATGACGTTTTCGTCCTCGAAGCACCTGACGACGTGAACTATCGCGTCAACTTCGCGTATGTGCGACAAGAACTTGTTGCCTAAGCCCTCGCCCTTGGACGCGCCCTTTACAAGCCCCGCGATATCGACGAACTCAATCGTCGCGGGGGTGATTTTTTTGCTGTCGTAAAGCGCGGCAAGCTTATTTAACCTTTCGTCGGGTACGGCAACGACGCCTACGTTCGGCTCGATGGTGCAGAACGGGAAGTTCGCCGCTTGCGCTCCCGCATGGGTTATCGCGTTGAATAAAGTGGACTTGCCTACGTTCGGAAGCCCCACTACGCCTAATTTCATAATAAATTCGTCCTTTTAATATTTATCGCTAAAAGTATACTACTAATTCGGTTTTTATTCAAACTTTTTAGGGGGTTGTTGATAAAATTTATTGCTTAAAACGGCAAATAGTGATAAAATTTAACCATTATAAACGGTTTGAAGGATTTTATGGACTACAAAAAACTTATTGCCGAAAAACTAAACATTGACGGAGTAGCGGAAAGCGAAGTTTATTCGCTTATAGTGACCCCGCCCGACACGAGCCTTGGCGACTATGCTATACCTTGCTTTAAATTCGCTAAAATAATGCGCAAATCGCCCGCGGTTATTGCGGAAGAGTTGGCGGCGAACTTTAAAACGGACGAAGTTATAACCAAAGTTATCGCCGTGAACGGATACTTGAATTTTACCGTGAACAGGGCGGCTTTTACAAAATCGGTCGTGGGCGAAATACTTTTAAAGGGAGAGGGTTATGGCGCGTCGGATATGGGCGCGGGCAAAACCGTGTGCATAGACTATTCGTCCATAAACATCGCTAAACCCTTCCATATAGGGCACTTATCGACCACCGTCATCGGCGGCGCGCTTTATAGAATTTACAATTTTTTGGGCTATAAAACCGTCGGCATAAACCACCTTGGCGACTACGGCACCCAGTTCGGCAAGCTTATTTACGCCTATAAAACGTGGGGAGATAAAGAAGCGGTCGAAAAGGGCAGAATCAAAGAACTTATGCGCCTTTACGTCAAGTTCCACGAAGAAGCGGAAAACGATAAGTCTTTGGACGATAAGGCGAGGGAATATTTTAAACTTATCGAACAAGGGGATAAGGAGTGCGTCGAACTGTTTAAGTGGTTCAAAGAACTTACCCTTAAAGACGTCGAAAAGGTTTATAAAGAGCTAAATATAAAATTCGATAGTTACGCGGGCGAAAGTTTTTATAACGACAAAATGGAACCCGTTATAAAAGAGCTTGAAGAGAAGGGGCTTTTAAAAGAAAGCCAGGGCGCAAAAATCGTCGATTTAGAGCCTTACGGTATGCCGCCGTGCTTGATTTTGCGTTCGGACGGGGCGAGTTTGTACGCCACGCGCGACTTAGCCGCCGCGATTTACCGTAAAAACACTTACGACTTTTATAAGTGTTTATACGTCGTTGCGTATCAGCAAAATCTGCACTTCAAGCAGCTTTTCAAAGTGCTCGAACTTATGGGCAAGCCGTGGGCTAAAGATATGGTTCACGTCGCTTTCGGAATGGTATCTTTGGAAGAAGGAACCATGTCTACCCGTAAGGGTAACGTCGTATTTTTAGAAGACGTTATCGCGAAGTGTAACGAAAAAGCTTACTCTATAATAAACGCCAAAAACCCGGACCTTGAAAACAAAGAAGAGGTCGCTAAAGCCGTCGGCACGGGCGCGGTTATTTTCGGCGCGCTCATAAACAGCCGCATAAAAGATATAGTCTTTTCATACGATAAAGCCCTTAACTTCGACGGCGAAACGGGACCTTACTGTCAGTACACTTACGCACGTGCGGCAAGCGTTTTGACGAAGGCGGGCTTAGCGGACGCGGGCGCGGACAAGTTTAACTTCGGCGAAGCAGAACTTTCCCCCGTCGAGTACGATTTGGTCAATATTTTATCTAACTTCCCCGATACCGTTAAGGCTGCGGCGGAAAAGTACGAGCCGAGCTTAGTCACCCGCTATGCGGTCGATTTATCGTCTGCGTTCAATAAGTTTTACTTCGACTGTAAAATTTTAGGCGCGGAAAGCGATAATATAAGAAACTTCCGCCTTGCGCTAACTAAGGCGACTAAAACCACCCTTAAAAACGCGCTTAGTTTGCTCGGCATAAAAACTCCGGAGAAAATGTGATGAAAAAAGCAATAATATTCGATTTGGACGGAACGCTTTTAAACACCATTTACGATATAACCGATTGTTTAAACGCGACCCTTGAAAAGTTCGGGCTAAAAACGCACACCTACGACGAAACGCTTAAAATGGTCGGCCGCGGCGCGAAGTACCTCGTTAAAGCCGCAACTAACTTAGACGGCGAAAAGTTTGACGAGGTTTATAGCGATTACGTCGAACTTCAAAAAAACTGCAAGAACGAAAAGACCTGCATTTACGACGGCATGGGCGAACTTTTAAAAACCCTCGATAGCGAAGGTTATATTCTCGCCGTCGTTTCCAACAAGCCCGACAGCGTCGCGCAAGTGGTTAAAGAAGATAAGTTCAAGGGCTATAACTTTGCATACTTTGCGGGGAACAAAGAGGGCGTGCCCACCAAGCCCGACAAAGGCTGCGTAGAGCATTGTTTAAAAGAAATAGGCGTTGAAAAGGAAAACGCCGTATACGTCGGCGACAGCGAAGTAGACGTTGACACCGCAAAAAACGCGGGCGTCAAATGCGTTGGCGTGCTGTGGGGGTTCAGAGAAAAGAGCGAACTTTTATCTCACGGGTGCGAAAATTTTGCGGCTACGGCAAAAGAATTATATTCGATTATTAAAAAAGAACTTTAAATTATATTTGATTATTAAAAATTTAATCAAAGGGGTTGTTTCATGAAAAAACATATCGAAAAACTCAACAAAAAAAGGGTTTCGCTCATGGCGGAATTCAAAGCATTTATCTCGAAAGGCAACGTTCTCGATTTAGCCGTCGCAACCATAATCGGCTCTGCGTTCGGCGCGATAGTAACGTCGTTCACGAACGGCATCATCATGCCGCTCATCAGCCTTTGCATGGGTAAAGAAGATTTATCCAAACTCGTCGTCGTTTTGCGCGAAGCGAACGAAGCCGAAGGGATAACCGCGCTTACCTGGCAGTACGGCACCTTTTTGCAGGCGATAATCAACTTCTTTATCATCGCTATTTTCCTGTTCGTTTTAATTAAAGTTATCGCAAAAATGCGCAGCGCAATGGACTTAAACGCTAATATGACTAAAATCGTGCAAGAAAAACTCGATAAAGACGAACCGCTCAGCGACTTTGAAGCGTCCTGGCTTAAACGCTATACTAAAAAGAACCCCGCGCTTGCTCCTAAAAAGGCGGAACCCGTGGTTGAAGAGCAGCCGAAAGAGCCGGAACTTACCACTACCGAAAAACTTTTGACCGAAATTTTAACTACGCTTAAAGAAACGAACGGCGAAAAAGCAGAAAGCGAAAATAAATGACGGCTTACGCATTTTTGCCGCCCGCAGGCGGCGCGCTTATAATTGCGGACGGGGTTTACGCCGCGCCCGTATATGCGGAGAGTTTACCCGCCGCTAAGTCTGAGTTTATAGACGAAGTATACAGATTTTCAAACTATACGCGCAAAAATCCGCCTAAAAACTTTGAAAAGTCGCTTAATATAGTTAAAATCAACGCGGCTTTCGATATCGAAAATTTGTCCGCTAAGCCCTTTCAAGGCTACGTTAAAATAAGCGTAAAACCCGCGCGGGAGTTCGCGGCGCAAACGGCTTTCACTTTCAAGTGCTTATACGACGGCAAAAACGAAGATTATTCCCCCGTTTTGGCAAAGCTTAAAGCGTTTGCCGAAAATGTCGGCGTTTCGTTGACGGGCGGCGGGTTTATGGAAACGGCTTTCGATATTCTGGATAGCGACGCCGTTTTAAGCGGAGAAAGCGGCGGGCTTATATGTATGCTTTTTGCGTTTATACTGAACAGCGAAGCAAAAAAAGTTAAAACCAATTCGTTTAAAGAAAATTTATTTATGTTTAACGTTTAGTCGTCGCTTTTGCGCTATCTCGTTGATTTTTTGACTAAAAATTACCGTTTATACGTCGTTAAACACCGCTCATAGTACAAAAAGTACGATTTCGGGTGTTTGCCTTGTCTAAACGGTTTTTTTAGTATTAAAAAATCTAATTCGTAGCGCAACGCTCCTCCTTGTCGTTGCTTTTTAGCTATATCATTGATTTTTTGACTAAAAATTACCGTTTATACATCGTTAAACACCACTCATAGTACAAAAAGTACAATTTCGGGTGTTTGCCTTGTCTAAACGGTTTTTTTAGTATTAAAAAATCTAATTCGTAGCGCAACGCTCCTCCTTGT
>CAKQMM010000098.1 GCA_934254755.1 uncultured Clostridia bacterium | reverse complement strand
ATTATTCTTATTTTATACTTCGGCGGAAAGACCGTTTATTTAGGTCATCTGACGCAAGGCAGCGTTATCGCGCTCGTAAACTACATGACGCAGATTTTAAACGCCATGATAGTTTTTGCAAACCTTATGGTCACTTTTACGAAGGCTTCCGCCTCCGCGGCGAGAATAAACGAAGTTTTCGCCGTTTCGCCCACTCTTAAAGACGGCGACGGCGCAACGCCCGACTATTCCGCCCCCGCGATAGAGCTTAAAAACGTAACTTTTAAATATAACGAGAACGCAATGCCCGCGCTCGACGATATTTCGGTTACGATTAAAAAGGGTCAGTCCGTCGGCGTTTTGGGCGGCACGGGCAGCGGCAAAACCGCGCTTATAAACCTTATCACCCGCCTGTACGACGTAACGAGCGGTGAAATTAAAATTTTCGGCAACGACGTTAAAAATTACACTTTTAAAGAGCTTAGCGAGATTTTCGGCGTTGTGCCGCAAAAAGCCGTTTTATTCAAAGGCACGCTCCGCGAAAACATGCAACTTAAAAAAGAAAACGCGACGGACGAAGAAATTTACGCCGCAATCGACGATAGCTGTTCGCGCGAGTTCGTCGACAAACTAAAAGGCGGACTTAACGCTCAAATCGAGCAGGACGGCAAAAACGTTTCGGGCGGGCAACGCCAAAGGCTGACCATCGCCCGCGCGCTTATCGGCTCGCCGAAAATTCTTTTGCTTGACGACAGTATGAGCGCGCTCGACTATAAGACCGACGCGACGCTCAGAAAACATTTATCGCGCCTACAAAAAGACGAAGGCTTGACCGCCGTGAACGTGTCTCAAAGGGTGCAAAGCGTAAGATATTCGGACGTTATAATAGTGCTTGACGACGGTAAACTTGCAGCCGTCGGCACGCACGAAGAACTTATGAACTCTTCCTCCGTCTACCGCGAAATTTTCGACTCTCAGCAAAAAGGGGGTGGCGCCGAATGAGTAAAAATATTAAAAATATTACCGCAAAAGGCGCAAAAACCGATTTTCTGGCGATTAAAAAACTTTTAAGATATTCTAAGCGTCAACGACGTTAATTTCGAGATAATATTCAAAAACTCGATGATTTTACTCGGACTTATCGCGGCGGCCGTCGGCGGGCAGTATTTAAGTTCGGTTTTAATAAACCAAGCTTCTTTTAAAATCATACGCGATTTAAGGATAGCCGCATTCAATAAACTCAACACCGTACCGCTGTCGTTCATAGACAAAAATTCGCGCGGGGACTTAATGGCGCGCGTCGGCAGCGATATCGACCAGATTTCGGACGGACTTATTCAAGGCTTCCAGCAACTGTTCAGCGGCGTAGTCACGATTGCGGGCACTTTGGTGTTTATGCTTATTTATAACCCGCTTATAGCGATAGTCGTGGTTTTATTAACTCCGCTATCCTTATTCGTCGCCTACTTTATAGCGAAAGGTTGCCACAAGACCTTCGCTCTTCAAGCGGCAAAGCGCGGCGAAATGTCGGGGCTTATAACCGAAATGTTCCAGAACCAACGCGTCGTTAAACTGTTCGGTTACGAAAGTCGCGCCGAAAAACGCTTTGCGGTTATAAACGCAGACCTAAAAAAGCACGGACAAAATGCCGCTTTCTTCTCCGCTATGGTAAACCCCTGCACGCGGTTTATAAACAACGTCGTTTACGTAGCGGTATGTATGCTCGGCGCATACCTTGTGGTGAGCGGCAAAACTATACTTGCCTCAAGCGCGCTGACTGTCGGCGGACTGTCGTGCGTGCTCAGTTATTCCGGCCAGTACGCCAAACCTTTCAACGAAATAACGGGGGTTATAACCGAACTTCAGACGGCTTCCGCCGCCGCGAAAAGAGTATTCGATTTACTCGAAAGCCCCGATCAGCCCTCCGACGAAAACTGCGAGGAGCTCCCCGCGGTTTCAGGCGACGTTAAAATGGAAAACGTAGACTTTTCGTACGTCGAAAGCGTGCCGCTTATAAAAGGCTTATCGCTCCACGCCGCCCCCGGCGAAAAGGTGGCGATAGTAGGCCCCACGGGTTGCGGCAAAACGACGCTTATAAACCTTTTAATGCGCTTTTACGACCCCGTTTCGGGCAAAATTACCGTTGACGATACCGACGCTCTATCCGTAAAGCGTACTTCTTTAAGGCTTAAATACGGAATGGTTTTGCAAGACACGTGGCTTAAAAAGGGTACCGTGCGCGACAACATCGCCTACGGGAACCCGAACGCCACGATGGACGAAATTATCGCGAGCGCGAAAGCCGCAAGGATTCACAACTTTATAATGCGGCTCGATAAGGGTTACGATTCGATACTAACCGACGACGGCGGTAACGTTTCCGCAGGGCAAAAACAACTTTTGTGTATTGCGCGCGTTATGCTTTTAAAGCCGCCTATGCTTATTTTGGACGAGGCGACTTCTTCAATCGACACCCGCACCGAGTTAAAGGTTCAAGAGGCGTTCAACGAGCTTATGAAAAACAAAACCTCGTTCATCGTTGCGCACAGACTTTCGACCATTAAAAACGCAGACCTCATTCTCGTTATGAAAAACGGCAACGTTATTGAAAAGGGCACGCACGACGAACTGCTTAAAAAAGGCGGTTTTTACAGCGATTTATACAATTCACAATTCGAGCATTAACTATGTCAGACGTAAAACAAATTATAACCGACAACTTAATAGCGTTAAGGAAGTCGCGCAACTTGACCCAGCAGGACGTTGCGAGTTATTTAAACTACACCGATAAAGCCGTTTCGCGCTGGGAAACGGGCGAAAGTCTGCCCGATATAAGCGTTCTACAGAAACTCGCCGACTATTACGGCGTTGACTTCGAGTACCTTATAAAAACGCACGACGAGCCCGTCAAACCCGAAAAGCCCGCCGCAAACCACATAAAAGTAGCGGTATTTTTGCTGTTTGCGGTGTGCTGCTTTACTTTGGCGACGATTGCGTACGTCTACTCTATCGTGATAGACAACAGATACTACTGGGTGGCGTTTATATGGGCGCTTCCCGCGTCGTTTTTGATAGGCTTTATTTTAAGCTACAGGTGGTGGAACAAAATTTTAACCGCGTCGTTTTTATCGGCGACGGTGTGGACGCTTATTCTAAGCGTTTATTTGCAACTTATATACTGGAACGTAACCGACGTGTGGGCGCTTTTCTTGCTCGGCGTGCCCATTCAGCTTATTATAATTTTGCTTTTATACATAAGAAAAGATAAGTAGTAAAGATATTTTTCATAGACACGAAATCGCCCCGCGGAATAATTCCGCGGGGCGATTTCGCTTGATTTTACTCAAGCAATTTTTTAGGAGAACCGGAAGTGTTTCATATTTAGTAAAAACAGTTAGGAATAAAAATGGTTTTACTTATTTAGGAAAACTTTTTAAATTCTTTTTTAAGCCTTACGATAATCTTTTTTTCTAAGCGCGATATATAAGACTGCGATATTCCGAGAAGGTCGGCAACTTCTTTTTGAGTGAGTTCCTCTTCGCCGTTTAAGCCGAACCTTAAACTCATAATCTTTTTTTCGCGGAAGTTAAGTTTATCTATCGCTTCTTTAAGTAGTTGCCGCTCCGCCCCGTTTTCTAAGGTGTTATATACGACTTCGGGGTCGGTGCCTAAAATATCGCTTAACAATAATTCGTTCCCTTCCGTGTCTACGTTAAGAGGCTCGTCGAAAGAAACTTCGCCTTTTAATTTGTTGACCTTTCTTAGGTGCATCAGAATTTCGTTTTCGATGCAGCGGGAGGCGTAAGTCGCAAGTTTTATGTTTTTATCCGCCTGATAGGTGTTGACCGCCTTTATTAAGCCTATGGTTCCGACGGATATCAAATCGTCAAGGTCAACGCCCGTATTATCGAACTTGCGGGCAATGTAGACGACAAGGCGCAAGTTGTGCTCGATAAGTTCGCCGCGCACGCTCTCGTTTCCGTCGAAAAGCTCTTTTAATTTTTGCTTTTCTTCTTCCGCAGTGTAAGCCTTTGGCAGCACTTCCGCGCCGCCGATATAAAACACCTGCTTGCGCCTGCAAAAAAGTTTTAATATAAAGTTTTTTATTGCGTTAAAAAGTTTCATAATTCACCTAAAACATTGCGGGGTTTAAAAGCAAATCGTACCCGCCGCCCGAAAAATCGGCTTTGCCCGCCGCCGCTAAAACGCCGTAATAAACTCGGCTGTTTCCGTCCGACAAAACGGTCAGACTGTCTATTTTATATAGGTACAGTTCGTCCTCTCCGCCGACGGTTTCGATTTTAAGCATTCCCGCAGGGGCGCGGAGAGCCGCCGCCTTTATAAGGGTTTGCGACGCTTTTTTAGAGATGACGACTATCGGCAGCCCGCTTTTATCGTCTTTAAGCATATTGCCGCTATCGACGTATCCGTTTATTTTATATTTAACGCCGCCCGCGTTTATTACGCATTTTTTAAAAAACGGATAAATCGTTTTGTTTTTTATAAGTTCGCCCGCAACTTTTCCGCCCAAAACGGTGAACGCATACACTGTCAAAACCATCACGCCGACGGGGAGGACGGAATCGTATCTTAAATTTATAAAGTCTATAACTTTAACCCCGGCAAGGTAAAAAACGCCGTACACCGCCCCGCCGGATAAAAGGGTAAACCCTACGAACAGTAAAACGGAAAACAAATACTTTTTTACGCTCGAAAACTTTCCGCCGATTATAACCATCGCGAGCGCAAGCAATATTTTAATTATTACAGAAACGATTTTAGGAAGTTTAAACAACGGAAGCAAGACCGCGACGGCGGTCCCCAAAGCGGCGGACAAAAACCTTAATAACCGCGCCGATTTTACCCCCGCGCTTTTATAGGTAAGCCTTAATAATATCGCGTCGATTATAAAATTGTCGGCTAAAACGTATTCTATATAAACCTGCATAGTTACACTTTAACCCTTTTTAAACAATAAAAAAGAGCGTTTTTTGTTTAAAAACGCTCTTTTTTGTCGGATATACGTTTAGGGAAAACATTCTTTTTCCCTAATCGTCACTTAGTCGTATCGGCGATATAGTTCGGATAAGTTTTTTGTTCGTCCGCAATTTTATAGACGCTGACGGGCTCGTCCTTAACCGCCGTTTCGCTCTCGTCAAAGGTTTTGTTGCCGAGAACGTACCCTTTAACGGTGTAGTTCATAACCTTGCCGTCGCTGTCTAAAAGGACGAGTTCGCGCACGCGTATTCTTTTGTTTATAGAAACGTAAAAGGTTTTCGATCTGACGTCGGTATCTTTAACCGTCGAATTTTTTGCGTCGTAAATTTTAACCCAGCCGTCTTCGCTACCCTTTAAATCTTCGCCCTTTAAATCGAAATTACCGAGGCTCGTGTTTTGAGTTACTGCCGATTTAGAGCCGTTATATACCGAAAATTTAACTTCCTTTTCTTTAAGGTCTGATAAATTAGCGTAAATGGCGGCGACGTATTTTCCCTCGCGCTTCGTTTCAAGCTT
>CAKQMM010000097.1 GCA_934254755.1 uncultured Clostridia bacterium | reverse complement strand
TCATAAGGGCGCGCGGTGCGATAAACGCCTTTTGCCACAGGCCATTCGAGAACGGTCCGTCGGTCGTGGTCGTTTACGTATTCAACGTCCGGCGGAAAAACGACTCTGTAATCGTCGTCTATTTCAACAGCGAGATTCGCCCACCACATAAACGGGTGCGCCAAAGGCGTTTGGTTATAAACGGTTATTTTTGCGCGAAGAACGCTCGTCCCCTCGTCGATTGAAACGGCAACGTTGCCCTTCATTTGGTGAAAATAATCTATTTCCCCCATAACCACGGCTTTTTTACCGTCGTATTTTATCTCGGTATGCTCGACGGGCATGAACGTGGTCGGACGATGGTGTTGCGGCCAGTTAAATTCGATTCCTCCCGAAACCCAAGGTCCCGCAAGCCCGACCATAGCAGGCTTTATGACCTTGTTGTTGTAAATAAAATCGTAACCGTTGGTTTTATCGAGCGCGCAATGCACTTTTCCGCCAAGATCAGGCAATAAAACGACGCGGATATATTCGTTTTCAAGCACGTACCCGTCGTAATCGCAATCCGTTTTATCGTCGGAAAAGGTCGAGACGTAAGGAATGGGATAGATGCGTCCGCTTGCCCCTTGATACGGACGTTTTTCAAAGTAAAGCGGCAACGGCTCGGGTTCGCCGACCTTATACGTAGGTATGGTAATAATCTTCTTCTTGATATCGGACATAAAAAAACACCTCTTGGTTTTTTATATTTTGCAGATACATTATATAAAACGAAGAGACGTTTTTCAAGACAATATTTTAAGCGATTTTTGTATAATAATATGGCTTTTTTAAGTTAAGAGCCTCAGCGCGCTGTTTTCACGTTATATTACAAGATTATATTTCGTTATCAACGCAACTAGTTCTTTTCTCCCCGAAACGTCGGCGTTTTTGGCCATTGCATGCACGCGATATTTAACGGTATTCAGAGCAAGATGACGATTTTCGGCAATTGTTTCGTAGCTGTCGCCACACGTTACGTCGTGAAGAATCAATTCGTCTAATTCATCGAACATAAGAAACATTTTATCGAGCCGCTCCACTTCGTCAACCGTTTTATCGGCGTAAAAATCCACTCCGCTTTGGCTAAAAGACGAGTCTATAAGCGGAAATTCGCCGTCGTAACGCCTGCCGAGCACTATATCCATTTCCAGCGTCAATGCCGTCGGGCACACTTCGTCGAGCCGCATTAAAAATAAGTATAACTCGGCAATCCGCACCCCTGCGTTTCGATAATTAACTAAGGCTGTGGGATAAGGATTGCCTAAGTATTCGGATATTTTCATTCCGCTGCAACTGCAAATACGTTTATTTTCGAGAAGTTCGGGATAACGGTTTCGCAAAACCACCGCAACCGTATCGTTTAAACAAACGACGTTTTTAACGTTCGCGCAATTTTTAGCAAAGTCGTTTATGCACGCCATAATATCGCCGTTATTTTTAAAAACTTTTACCGCTGCGCCGTACCTTTTGGCGGCATGCTTCGCGCCGGCAAGTTTAAGTCTGTCGGGCAGCGAGTCGGAATTATACCCGACAACGGCGGTTTCGCCCGCGTTTTCAGATAGAAGATATCCTGTAAGAAGGTACGCCGTTTTCGTATAAGTCAGGTTTATTCCGCTGTACTGATATATCGTGTCGATATACTGAAATCCGAACACAAGCGGGTGAATACCGCGAGCGTTAAGCTCTTTTATCGCGTCCATAGTCCACTTAAGCGAAGCGCAAATCAGAACGACTACGCGCGGCTTGCCTTTAATCTCGTCGAGCGACTTTAAAATTTCAAGCGAAAGCCTCTTCTTTTTCAGAACCGAAGCCATTCCGTCGAGTATAGATTTAGTGCGGTTATTTGACGAAAATATTTTTTCGATTAAAATCTGAACTATAATATAAGCCCTCCTTTTTCACTCAAATTATTTTACCATATCGGGCGTTTTTTTGCAATACGATAAAAAAGCAGACAACGTTCCGAGTGGAAAACTACAATGAATAAGATAAAAGAGATAATAAATCGGAAACCCCGATTTATTTTTAAATATCTTCGAGTTCTGCGGAAATCTGCGCGTCGACCGCGCCTTCTTTAGCCGAATAAAGAGGAACGCCGTCGTCGTAAAGTTCGAGCGCGGTTTTAAGCCACAAAGCCATCGCCGTTTCCTCTTCGCCGAAACGGCAACCGACGAAAGGATTTTCGAACAACACTTCTCCGTCACAGACGATTTTATCAAGCTCTATCGGGTGCAGACTGCTATCGGTGCCGCGGTAAACGGGCGTGAGCGCGAAAGGTGTTTCGTTTTCGCCGTCAAACCTGAATCCGCGTCCGTTTATATATTCGCCTGCAGTGCCTTTCACCGAGAACCGCCCGCTTCTGATTCCCGAAAAATATTGCGCGTGTGAAAAATCGTAAATCGCACGACGGTCACCGAAATCGAGAAGAGCCATAACTCTTTTATGATCTCGAAGCTCGGCAGTTTTTTTGCCGCCGCGCCCGTCATATTCGTAGTATTCGTCGCTCACCGCCGTTTTAACTATCTTCGGCAGCGTTTCCCCCGTTTTTAAAAACGCCCGTATAAGTGCGACGGCGTGATAGGCGTGGCAACACGAAATTTCGACCGTATGCACTTTTCCGAAGTACCCCTTTTCGCAAAGTTTACGAACGGCTATGAACCGCGGACGGAACGGGTATTGCTCGGTTATTTGGAATTTTTTATCGGAAAAACTTTTCAGTTTTTCGCGTTCGATATTCGTAACCCCCGCGGGAGTTTCGCAAAACACCGAAAACCCGCGACCGAGAAGATTATCGGCAACTTCTGCATTATTCGCCTTATTGACGCAAATTAAAACGTGGTCGGCGCGTTCGATTTCCGAAATGTCTGAAACCACTCGGGCGCGCGGATAAAGATTTTTGATTTTAACGGCGTTTTCCGCATTGCGGCAAACTACTTCGCCAAGCGCCACGCCAGGCATTTCGTTTATCACGTTAAGCCAGGTAAGCGCGCGCCAGCCCGCGCCGACAATCGCAATCGTCTTTACTTTTTTCATTTTTACCCCCGTAGGCGTTCAGGCAGATTTCGTTACTTTATCTCCTTAAAACGCCTCGTTTTTATTTTTTCTTTTCCGTTTCAAGCGTATGAATTATATCAAAGGTCTGCCCCTAAGTCAAGACAGATTTTTTCGTTTTATTTTGCATAAAAAATCGTCCTTTTAAAGAATACCGCGGCTTAACGGCGCAAAAACGGTCAGACGTAATAAATGTTTTACACGTAATATAAAAGCGCGCTTGCAAAATTCACGAAAAAGTCGTATCATTAAAATATGTTAGAAAATTTGACCTGTTATAAATGCAACAATCGGTTTACCGCCGATAGCGCCGATAAAGAGTGCGTTTGCCCCGCTTGCAATAAGAGCATATCCGTTTCGCGCGCGATTAAATACGATAAAAGCATTTCCGCCGTTAAAAGCGAAGAAAACAAGGTTCTTGCCGACGAATATTATCAGCGCGTGGACGCGCTTTTGACGGAAGGCGATTACTATTTAGAGCAAGGCGATTTTGCCGCCGCCGAAGCGCGGTTTTCAGAAGGGCTTAAAATCACTTCGACCGACAGCAGGCTTTTGTTCGGAATGGTAAAGGTTAAGACCCGCAATTTTACCGACCTTAAAGACACCACCCATTTTTCATACTTTAAAAAGGCGATTGACTTTGCTTCGTTTGAAGAAAAAAAGATTATGCGGGCGGAATACGTTTACTACTACGGTCAGCGCGGACTTACAGACGCGGAACTCAACGCTTTTAAAAAGACCGACGCGGTGAATAAAAAAAATAAAGCCGAAAGCCTTTTGAAAGACGGAATTCCGTCGCACTATAAAATGAAAAAGTCGCTTAAACCGAAGATGATTTTGTCGATAATTTTCGGCGCGGTCGGGATAATTTTGATTCCGTTTTTGTTTATTTTTAACGGCTATCAAGCGGCAACCGTTTCGATATCCGCCGCTTCGCTCGCGCTTATTTTTACGACCATAGGGTTGATACTATCCTACTTAAACTGCAAAACCAAGGTAAATATTTTCGACGCGGGTTTAGACCTTTACGACGCGCTTGACGGGTTTAATCTGCCCGCGGATTCGCAAGCATCCGTTTATAAGGCTATGATTGAAATAGCCGTTGACGAGCTTAATAAAGAGTCTGTCAACACTATTGAAACGGCTTTTAAAAAACTTGCTAAGGAGCTTAAACTTGCGGGGAACGTGAACGCCGAAAAGTTTATGGCGAACTATAAGGTTTTTACGAAAGCGTTGGATGAAGTTGACGATTAGCGGATAGTGAGAAGAAACGGAAGGAGCAAGCCCCTTCCCTACGTTGAGTTTGCGGGTTCTATTAAAAATTCACCCGCGTTTAACTTGCGTTTTCGCTTCCGCGAGATATTTCGCTTACGCTCAATATGACAAAGCGGATAGTGGGTAGTGGTTAAAGTACGCACACGGTCTTGCCCCACTTGTTAAAGGGGGGGGATAAGAAAGCGTTTTACGATTTCTTATTCGGGGGGATTGGCTAATTCGATATAAACATTATCCTTATATAAAACGGAAGGAGCAAGCCCCATCCCTACGTTAGGTTTTCGGATAAAATCTCTCTTGTTTCTAAGTACACAATAAACGCCGCAAAGAGTAAAACTTTGCGGCGTTTTAATTTGTTATATTTTATTTACTCGATATCTATCGTGTATTTGTAAAGGGAATTTTTGCTTACCCCGCGATCTAACGCGACCTTTTTAATCGCTTCTTTCTTAGAAAGCCCTTCGTCAAGATACATTTTAATGTGCTGTTCGACGGGCAAATCTTCAAACCCCGTTTTCGCTTCTTTTTGCCCTTCGACTATCAAGACGAATTCGCCTTTCGGGTTATCGAGCGCGAACCCGTCCCCGAAAGTAAAACGATACACGGTTTCGTGTATTTTGCTTATTTCTTTAACGAGCGCGGCTTTCCGTCCGCTGAACTTACCGCTTAAATACTCCAAAACACCCGTAACGTCGTGCGGGGCGACGTAAAAAATAAGGGTGGACGGCACGGCTTCGTACCTTTTAATTAAACTATCCCTATCCTTTAACTTATCGGGCAAAAAGCCTATAAAGGTAAAATTTTCGGCGTTAAGCCCCGACAAAATAAGCGCGGAAAGCGCGGCGTTCGCGCCGGGGATAACGGTGAACGGGATATCTTTTTCGGCAAGGGTTTTGGTTAAAACGTTACCGGGGTCGCTTATGACGGGCATGCCCGCGTCGGATACCAACGCGCAGCTTTCTCCCTTTAAAATGCGCTCAATTATAAGATTTCCTTTTGTGCTTTTGTTATGCTCATAATAAGAGAGCATTTCCTTTTTAATTTCAAAATGATTAAGCAGCTTCAGCGTAACGCGCGTGTCCTCGGCGGCGATAAAATCCGCCTGCCCCAGTATTCGCGCGGCGCGGGGGCTGAAATCCTCCAAATTGCCTATCGGCGTACCGAC
>CAKQMM010000096.1 GCA_934254755.1 uncultured Clostridia bacterium | reverse complement strand
GGCAGGGCTAATTTTTACGCTTAAAGGGTTATAACGCCGTCTTTGCAGATAATTGAAGTAATATCGGAATCTTTGTTCCAATTATTTTTATTGATGCTATTCCACTGAGATTTTGTTCCATCGTAAGATATTGTGGTGAGAAAACTGCAACCGCTGAAAGCGTATCCATCTATGTTCGTCACACTGTCGGGAATGTTTATACTCGCGAGTGAACGGCAATAAGAAAAAGCATATTCTCCAATGCTCGTCACCCCATCGGGAATGTTTATACTCGCGAGTGAAGTGCAGTAATCGAACGCGCTATAGCCTATACTTGTCACATTATCGCCGATTGTTACGCTCGTGAGCGAACTGCAGTTATAGAACATACTGTCGCCTATACTTGTCACATTATCGCCGATTGTTACGCTCGTGAGCAAACGGCAATAAGAAAAAGCATATTCCCCGACGCTCGTCACCCCGTCGGGAATCATTATACTCGTGAGCGAAGTACAATTTCTGAACGCACTATCACCTATAATTGTCACCCCGTCGGGAATGGTTACGCTCGTGAGCGAAATGCAACCAAAGAACGCGTCATTACCTATACTCTTCACCCCGTCGGGAATGGTTATACTCGTGAGTGAAGTGCAGTCATGGAACACACCATTTCCCATATCGGTCACCCCGTCGGGAATGGTTATACTCGTGAGCGAGCTGCAACCGCTGAAAGCACTATCACCTATACTCGTCACACTGTCTGGAATCGTTACACCGGTAAATGCAGCCCAGTTACTGAAAGCCCCGTCGCCAATACTTATCACCGGCTTATTATTATACATTGACGGGATAATGATATTTGTGTCAGAACATTCACCAATTCCCGTCAATATGTAACCGGCTTTATCGTCGTTAAGTTCGTATTGTAAGCTTTTTAAATACCCATCTCCGCTTTCGGAGCCTCCACCCGAACTGCCGTCGGTTATTGTTGTCCCGCCGTTGCCGCTCGGTTTATTGTCGCATGCGGTGAGCGACAATATCGCCGCAAACGCAGCGACGACCGATAAAATTAACACCAAAAGTTTTTTCATAATACACATACTCCTTTATAAAATTATTTATGAATTAGGTTACACCTAATATCTATTTTAATTTAGGCAATACCTAATTGTCAAGCAAAATTAGGCTATACCTAATATTATAAGAATATGGACACGTTAGAAACTCAGATAACCGAACGACTTAAAGCGGAAATAATTACTTGCCACAAAACAAAATCGCAAATAGCGGAAGAGTTGGGCGTTTCGCGCCCGACTTTGTCACAATATTTATCGGGCAGAATATTGCCGTCGCTCGGAACGTTTGCAAGGTTGTGCAAGATTTTAGACTGCTCTTCCGACGACGTTTTAGGTTTAAAATAACCGCTACACAAACGGTTGCCGCCGTTTAAATCAGCCGCAAAACGTAAACCGCCGCGTTTTTCCCGTCCCCCACGAGTACTTTAAAATCAATAGCAAAACCCCCGTTTAGTAGGTTTTTACCTACCGTGCGGGGGTTAAATTATTGTCGCTAACAGATTGTTTTTAATTTAGTGGTTAGCGGGTAGAGTGCCGTAGGGGTCGGCGCCCACCTTGCCAGCCTTTACTGTCATTCTGAACACAGTGAAGAATCTCGCGGAAGCGCGCTTAACTTCTTCCTACCCCTTTGCCCCACTTGTTAAAGGGGGGTGCATTTTTGCAAAAACGGGGGGGATTAGCTTTTTATATAGAACGCACAATCCTTCCGTCACGGCGTTGCCGTGACACCGCGCCTAGGCGGCCGCCCCCCCCTTCGTCAACTACGTTGCCACTTCCCCCACTTCAATGGGGGAATTTACCTTTAAACAAGGTGGGCTTTTATCCGCCCGCGTTTAGGCGCGCGTTCGCTTCCGCGAGATTCTTCGCCTACGGCTCAGAATGACACGGCAGTGACGACTAAATCGTCACTACCTTTATTGTGTCGGTCTGACCCGAAATGCCGGCAACGCCGCCGGTTATGACGAGACGGTCGCCGCTTTTTAAGCCTAAAACTTCAACGCCGATGCGGCGCGCTTCGCGGAAGAGTTCGTCGGTCGTGTCGTGCATGCCGCACATAGCGGGGATAACGCCCCAGGAAAGGGCGAGTTTGCGCCAACTTTTTAAACTGTACGTAACGCCGATGATAGGCACGGGGGAGCGGAAGCGCGATATCATGCGCGCGGTCACGCCCGATATGGTGCACGCAACAATTCCTTTCGCGCCGATATCGAGAGCCATGCAACAAGTCGCGTGAGAGATTGCGTCAAGCAAGTCTTTGATTTTAAAATCGGTGTTGTAAAAACGCTTGGAGTAATGTATGCTCTGCTCCGTCTGCTCGGCGATTTTAGCCATTGCCGCCACCGCTTCGACGGGGTACTTACCCATTGCCGTTTCGCCCGAAAGCATAATCGCGCTCGAACCGTCGTAAACGGCGTTGGCGACGTCGGATATCTCGGCGCGGGTGGGGCGCACGTTATAAATCATAGATTCAAGCATTTCGGTTGCGGTGATGACCCGTTTTCCGTTTAAGCGGCATTTGGTGATGAGCTGTTTTTGCACGGCGGGGAGAGTTTCGTAAGGAATTTCTACCCCCAAATCTCCGCGGGCAATCATAATTCCGTCGCAACGCTCGCAAATTTCGTCGATGTTTTTAATACCGCTGTCGTTTTCGATTTTGGCGATTATATCTATATTTTTTGCGCCGAGTTCGCGCAGATAGGTTTTAACGTCGATTAAATCCTGCTTGCACGACACGAACGAACACGCTATAAAATCAACGTCGTTGCGCACGCCGAAAGCGATATCCTTTTTATCCTGCTCGCTAAGATAGGGCATTTTAAGGTGTTTTTGCGGAAAACTCATGCTCTTTCTGTCACTCAACTCTCCGCCGCTTACGACTTTGCAAACAACGTCTTTATCGACGACGTTTTCGACCGTAAGCACCACCAAGCCGTTGTTTATAAGCACCTTATCGCCCGCGCCCAACTCTTGATACAAGTTTTTGTACGAAACGGAAACGCCCGACTCGTCCCCCGGAACGTCGGCGTTATAAAGGGTGAAGATTTCCCCTGCCTTTAATGAGATTTTGCCGTTTTTGTACGACCCCGTCCGAAATTCGGGTCCTTTCGTATCGAGCATTATCGCAACGGGAATTTTGAGTTCGTCGCGCACTTCTTTTATAAGGTTGATTTTTTGAAGCTGCTCTTCGTGCGTGCCGTGCGAAAAGTTAAGACGGGCTACGTTCATACCCGCTTCGCACATTTTTTTGAGCGTTTCTTTGTTTGATGAACTCGGACCTATGGTGCATATTATTTTGGTTTTTTTCATATTGCGTTCCTTTGATATATAAAGTGGATAGATACGGCGGGAGCAAGCCCCCGCCCAACGTTAAGTTTACGGGTTATGATAAAGTCCGCGCGCTATTCTCGCACGGTAAAATTAAAAATTCGGGCAAAGAAAAAAGAACCCGTTCGGGTTCTGTCCGCAAATCGGCAAAACCGCCGACTCGCTAACGCCTTAAAATTAAGGCTTTAAATAATAGGATTGCTAAGACCCTATGACAGACTCCACCATTAAATTGTACTTGACGAACCTATAAAAATTCGTCGCCTACATATTAACAAAACGCATAGCCTTTTGTCAATAATTTGCACAATAAAAAACAAAAAAACGACTCTGTAAACAAGCCGTTTTTTAATTGATTTTGTAATTTTACAATCTAATCGCCGTTAATAAAAGTTTTTACTTTCATAAGTCTTGTGGTTGCGCTGCGCTCGTTTTCGTCGAGTTTCTGGCGAATGTACTTAATCGTTTCGTTAAGTTCGGGAATCATAACGTATTCGAGCGCGTTTACCCTGCGCTTGTTGCGTTCGATTTCTATCGCGAGCATTTCCGCCGCCTTTTCAACTTCCGCAAGTTTTAAAAGTTTAAGGGTTAAGTCCGCCGCCATTTTGGCGGTATAGTCCATTTCGCTCGTCACGGTCGAAAAGGCGTACGGATATCCGCCGCCCGTCGTTTCGACGCCGACTTCCATTTCCGGCACTTCGACGCTCATAACGTTTTTTACGCCCGTTTTTACCGTGACGGTTTTAGTGGGTAGCGAAAACGCCGTTTCGATTTCTTCGACGGAAATTAAACTTCTCGCCTTAGAAAATTCTTGCAAAACTGCGGCGGTGTCCGCGTCCGTCTCGTCGCGTAAACGCTTGTTTTCGCGTATCAAAACGGAAAACCTGCGCACCATCTCGTCGGACTTGTCTTTTAATAATTTGTGTCCCCTCTCCGCCGTTTTGAGCCTTGCTTTCAGCCGTTTAAGCTCCATACGGGTGGGGTTTACGTTCATTCTTGCCATTTACTTACCTTCTTTCGGTAAATATTTTTCGATATAAACTTCTTTTATTCGTTTAAGTTCCGATACGGGTAAAAGCGACAATAACTTCCAGCCGATATCGAGCGTTTCTTCGATTTTACGAGAAGTGGTGAAGCCTTGCGAAACGTAGAGTTTTTCAAACTTCTCGGCAAAAGTCGCGTAAAGTTTATCGGTGGGGGTCAAAGCCGCGTCGCCGAGTATGGCGGAGAGCTCTTTACACTCTTTGCCGCGGGCGTACGCCGCGAAAAGCTGGTTCATCGTGTCGGCGTGGTCTTCGCGCGTTTTGCCGTTCCCGATACCTTTATCTTTAAGACGGGAAAGCGACGGCAACACGTCGATGGGCGGGGTTATGCCGCGCTTATATAGTTCGCGCGACAATATAATCTGCCCTTCGGTAATGTACCCCGTCAAATCGGGAATGGGGTGGGTTTTATCGTCTTCGGGCATCGTTAAAACGGGGATTTGGGTTATAGAACCCGCTTTCCCTTTAATTCTGCCCGCGCGCTCGTATAAAGACGCAAGGTCGGTATACAAGTACCCCGGGTATCCGCGGCGACCGGGAACTTCTTTTCTTGCGGCGGAAACTTCGCGGAGCGCCTCGGCGTAGTTCGTGATATCCGTCATAATAACGAGGACGTGCATGCCGCACTCGAACGCCAGATATTCCGCGCAGGTAAGCGCCATACGCGGGGTCGCGATACGCTCGATCGCGGGGTCGCTTGCTAAGTTGGTGAACAAAACCGTGCGCTCTATCGCGCCCGTTTTTCTGAAATCTTCGATGAAAAATTCCGCTTCTTCGTAAGTTATGCCGATTGCGGCGAATACGACGGCGAACTTCGCGTCGCTGTTTTTAACTTTTGCCTGCCTTGCGATTTGCGCCGCAAGTTCGGCGTGCGGAAGTCCGCTCATGCTGAACACGGGGAGTTTTTGACCCCTAACGAGGGTGTTCAACCCGTCGATTGCGGATATGCCCGTTTCGATGAACTCGTTAGGATAATCTCTTGCGGCGGGGTTTATGGGCTCGCCGTTTATGTTCATTCTCTTTTTGGGGATAATGGGCGCGCCGCCGTCTTTGGGGTTGCCCATGCCGTCGAAAACTCTGCCGAGCATGTCTTCGCTTACGGCAAGCTCCAATCCCCTGCCTAAAAAGCGGGCG
>CAKQMM010000095.1 GCA_934254755.1 uncultured Clostridia bacterium | reverse complement strand
CCCGTGGCATTTGCAAGCCTACGGAGTAACCACCGTCAACTACAATCGCGACGTGGAAATTTTCCCCGTTTTAAACACTTTGTTTGAAAAAATTATGGGCACTTCGCCGTATAAGTCCCCCACCGATATGGGCGTGAACATGGCGGGGTACGCTATATGCGACGATGAAGTTTGCAGGGAAGCTTCCAAACAAGAAATTATCCGCAGATATTTTAAAGCGCTTGAAAACGAGCGCAAAAATAACCTTGACGACGGCGAATCGCAAAAAATTCTACTGTTAATGAACTCTATGGGCATAACCGTTGACGACAGAAAGGTTTACGTCGAGGCGACCCGTAAAGCGAAAAAGGCGGGAGTCCCCTGCTCCGCAATCGAACTTGAGGACGGGACGATTATAACCGGCAAAACGAGCGAGCTTTTTGAAAGCCAAAGCGCGATGATTTTAAACGCGCTTAAACATTTAGCGGGTATCCGCGACGAAACGAAACTCTTGCTCCCCGAACGGATAGTGCCTATAACCGAACTTAAAGTGGAATATTTATCGAGCAAAACGCCTCGCCTACACATAGACGAAACGCTTATCGCCCTTTCCGCAAGTTCCGCCACGAGCGAAAACGCGGCAATAGCCCTTCAACAGCTTAAAAAATTGCGCGGTGCAGAAGTGCATACTTCGGTTATTTTGCCGCATATCGACGCTAAAATTCTTCGCAAACTCGGCATACACTACACTTCTACCCCCGTTTACGAAGAAAAAATACCCGTTTTGATAGAAAGTTAATGAAAACTATCTTTAAAAGATTTTTAGTCTGCGCTATGTCGGTTTTAGCCGCCGTAAGTTTAATTGCGTGCGGCAAAAACGACGGCTCGGGAGACGGCGGCAACGCAAAACCGCCGCGCGGCGACGGCACGCTTAAACCGGTGTATTCGGAAGGTCTTGAATTCACCCTTATTAACTACGACGGCGAATATTCCGTTACGGGGCTCGGCTCGTGCACGGACACGGTTATAAACATTCCGCCCGAACATAGCGGGCTTGCCGTCACGACGATAGGCGAAGAAGCGTTTAAAAATTACGACTTGTTTACCGACACGAAAGAAACGCTCGTTGCGGTGACTATCCCCGACAGCGTTAAAACTATTTCTAAACGCGCGTTTTGGGGGATAAAAACGCTTACGACGGTTGTTTTCGGTAAAAACGTGGAAACTATCGGCGAGGAAGCGTTTTACATCTGCAATAACCTAACCGCCGCTATATTACCCGCGGCGACGACGCGCATCGAGAAGAACGCTTTTTGCGGTTGCAACTCGCTTGAAACGCTCGTTGCGTCGGGCGCGGAATTTATCGGAGAAGAAGCTATCCGCTCCGCCGTAAACTTAAAAACGGTGAGTTTAGGCAAATCTTTAAAAACGGTTGAAACGAATGCGTTTTACGCCTGCAAAAACTTGACCGACGTGAATTTTTACGGAACTATAGAAGACTTCAAAACCGCAAAAATAGGCGACGGCAACGAATACTTAATTAACGCGAAAATAAATTTTATTGCCGAATAAAAACCGTGTAAAAACCGATTTAATCAAACTATATCTGAGCTTTTATAAAACAACCCGCGGGGCGTTAGTATCGCCCCGCGGGTTTTAATTTTTAATTTTTATTTTATTTATTGCCCGCAGTAACGCTATCTTCCGCCGCATTTACTTCGGGGTCGGTTTTTACTTCAACGCCGACGCTATCGCCGTCGTTAAGGTTTACGTTTTTTGCGGCTTTGCGCTTTACAACCACTTCGTGAATAATGCCTATCGTAGCCGATATAAGCGCGATTATATTGCATATCGTTGACGACCAATTTTTGGTGAGCACCGCGTACGCAAGCCACGAGCCTTGCGCTAAATATGCAAGGTATTTGGTCATAATGGGCTTTTCGGCATAAAAGCATATTACGGCAACGCAACTGCCCATTGCGGGCAAAATGCTTACGGGTCCCGCCCAGGTTAAAACGGGCGAAACGAGCATAACTATCATAAAAAAGAAGAGCCAAAACTTATGCGTAGCCCACTTTTTTTTGCCGCGGTTAAAAAAGACTATCTCACGAACGATTGCTATGGCGTTTAAAACCGCGCCCGTGTACGCGCCCATAAGAAGCATATTAGTGAACCAAAGCGCGTCGTCGATAAGTTTAAATATTAAAATTTTTTCGCGCTTATTGCTTATAAAAATAAACACGCTTTCGGCTATAGCGACGTAGCCGACAATTTGCGCTATCAGATACAAAACGTCCATAATTTTAACGACAAAATTTTTGCCGCACGATAAACCAAATTTTTAAGATATGTTGATTATAACAAATTTTTAGTATATAATGGTATAAAAAACAACTGCAAAAAGTTTAAAAAGTAAAGATTGAGTATGGAAATTAAATTAACCGATATAAACCCTTTTGTCCGCGCGGCTGAAATTCAGCCCGCTATGCTTGAAAGCGAAAACTTGCGCGTAGCTTTGGATAACCGTCTGTTTTTCGTCCTTTCGGGCGAAGGAGATTTTATAACCGAACGCGAAAAACTAAAATTAAGTAAAGGCTCGCTTTTATTCGTTCGGCGCGGCTTTCCGTACACTTTTTTAAGGAAAATGTCGGCAATTGTTGTAAACTTCGACTATACCCGCAAACGCGAAAACGAAGTTAAATCGCGCTGCCCCGTTCCGCCGAAATTTTACAGAAACGACGAAGCGTTTGACGACAGCGTTATCCCCGCTCTTAGCGACTATATTCTTTTAAGCGGCGACGCGTTTATTAAGGATAGGCTTTCGGAAGCGGTCACGCTGTTTAACCAAAAAGGCGAGTTTGCCGCGGCGGGTTGCTCTAACGCGATAAAAAGCGTGTTGCTTGAAATTTTGTCGCGCGTGCTTCCTAGCGCGGGTGCGGAAGAGCGGCTTGCGCAAAAACTTACAAACTATGTAAACCAGCACGCAAGCGACGCAGACATAGCAAAAACCATGGCTGAAAACTTCGGTTATCACCCCGTTTACTTATCGAACGTATTCAAAAAACACACGGGCGAAAGTTTACACAAAGCGATAGTTTTAAGGCGGATTACCCTTGCCGAAAACTATTTAACCCAAACGGAACTAAGCGTCGAGCAAATCGCGCTTTTAGTGGGGTTTTCGTCGCGCGGGCATTTTTGCACCGCGTTCAAGGCGATAAAAGACGTTTCACCCCTTACGTACCGCGCCGATTTTATTAAAAAACTTTACGACAAACAAAAGTAACAAGTCCGCTAACGAATAATAATTTAATTGATAAGAAAACCCCCTTGCCGAGCGATTAACTCGTTTAGCAAGGGGGTTGTTTTATAAATATTAGGGAATTTATGATAAGGAGTGTTTTTCCTAATCTATCCAGCCGTCTTTATAAGTAACCTTAAACGCTTTTGCTATTTCTTTAAGGTTTTCGTCGGTGATGGTTTGTTTTATCTCGAAAGGCTTGATTTTAAGATAAATTTCGGCGGCTTTCTCGGCGGTTTCGATAAGGCCGAAGGTTTCGTCGATATCCTTGCCCGCGCCGTAAATACCGTGTTGCGCCCATACGACAAGGCGGAAATCTTTCATTTTAGCGGCGGTCGCTTCGCCGATTTCGTTAGTGCCGCAAAGCATCCACGGGAGCACTCCGAGCCCGTCGGGGAATACGACCATGCACTCGGTTATGGTGCGCCATAAGGTTTTGGTGAATTCTTTCTCGTCAAGGTCGTGAACGAAGGTCATTGCGAGAATGTTTATGGGGTGGCAGTGCATAATAACCCTGTTTTCGGGGTTGACGGCAAGGCGCGCCATGTGGCTCATAAGGTGGGCGGGGAGTTCGCTCGTGAACCTGCCGCCGTCAGCGTATCCCCACAAAAGTTCCGCCGTTTCGCCGTCTTTTTTAATTCTTATAACGCCGAGGTTTACCTCGGGGTTTTCTTCCACGTTTTTAAAGTACTTGCCCGTGCCCGTAACGACGAAGTATTTGCCGATAAGCTTATCCGCTTTAAAGTGCATGGGTATGTCGCGCAAAACGTTGTTTACGTCGAGGTACTTTTTAACTTCTTCTTCGTCGAGCATAACGCTTATGTTGCCGCCGTTTCTCTCGTCGTAGCCTAAGCGATACATATTGGAACAAATTTTGCCTACTTCTTTAATAAAAGGCGCGTCTAAAATATTTAACATAATATCTCCTTAAATTCTCTTTAAAAGAACTTCTTTTTCGTATTTTTTAACTTCGTCGATCCATTCGGTGCCCGTCTTTAAGCCGCTGCGGCGAAGATATTCGTCCCACACGTCACCGAAAGGCAGGGTTTTTGCTTCTTCTTGAAGAGCCATAAGTTCGGTGTATCTGAACTCGTCCTGCAAAGTTTTTAACTTTTCATTCGGGAGTAAAAGGGCGTTTAACAATGCTTTTTGCACACTGCGCTGACCGACTATAAGAGCGGAAACCCTGTTGATGCTCGCGTCGAAGAAGTCAAGCGCCATATACACGCGTTTAAGCGCGTTGTTGCGGACGATTTCTTTCGCGATTTCTTTCGTTTCGTCGTCAAACAAAACGACGTGGTCGCTATCCCAGCGCACCGGGCGGGTTATGTGAAGAGCGATTTCGTCAAAGAAGCAAAGTAGCGCGGGTATTTTATCCGAAACGACTTCGGTCGGGTGATAATGCCCGTTGTCCATAAGGGGCAAAATGTCGTTTTTAGCGGCGAAAGATAACGTAAATTCTGCGCTGCCCGCCGTGTAACTTTCAACGCCTATGCCGAAAACTTTGCTTTCGACGCAAGGCTTAACGAGTTTTTTATCGTACGGAACGCTTAAAATTTGCTCTAAGCTGTCCTTATATCTCATTCTCGGCCCCATTCTGTCGCCGGGGACGTCTTTAAGCCCGTCGCCTATCCAGAAGTTGATGACGCACGGAACGCCCGTTTCTTTGGCAAAATATTCGGCGATTTTCATGCAGCATTTACCGTGGTCTATCCAGAATTTTCTGACCGTTTCGTCGGGGTTTGTGAGCGTAAGCCCGTTTTTGCACATGGGGTGCGAGAAAAACGTGGGGTTAAAATCTATGCCGCAGTTCATTTTTTTGGCAAAATCGACCCACGCTTTAAAGTGTTCGGGTTTAAGCGCGTTGCGGTCGGCGCGGTTTTGGTCGTTCATAACGGCGTAACTTGCGTGAATGTTTATTTTCTTTTTGCCGGGGGCAAGGCTCATGGCCTTTTCCATATCCTGCATAACTTCTTCGGGGGTTCTTGCGCGCCCGGGGTAATTGCCCGTGGTCTGTATGCCGCCCGACAAACTGCCCGTCGAGTCGAAACCTAAAACGTCGTCCGCCTGCCAGCAGTGAACGGAAACGGGTACGCCTTTTAAAATATCCAACGCTTTTTCGACGTCAACGCCGAAGTCTTTATAAATTTTGACCGCGCTTGAAAACCTATCCATATTAAATCTCCTTTATGCCGAACGAGTTCATAACTACCTTTCTCGCTTCGGTTATATCTTTTATTTCTTTTGAACTTATCGCCTGACACAAAACGTTGCCGACGGCCGTGCCCTCGGTAGGCC
>CAKQMM010000094.1 GCA_934254755.1 uncultured Clostridia bacterium | reverse complement strand
GGATACGGCGTGTCCGCAAATGTAGACAAAGCGGAATTTATAAGAATTGACAGTGTGCCGGAAGTCGAACGGTTGAAAGGCTCCAAATACGTCGAGTCGATTATCGGGGATACTTATAAAAAACTAAAACAAGACTTAATAAATGGTAAAAAATGCGTTTTTATCGGGACGCCTTGTCAGGTTGCCGGACTTAAAAACTATTTGGGCAGAGATTACGGCAAACTTGTTACAATCGATTTTGTTTGTCACGGAACGCCGTCGGCCGAAAGTTTTTCAGAGTATCTGAAACACATAACAAAAAACAAAAATTTTGATAGATTTTCTTTCCGCGGGCAAAATGATTGGTGTTTGACTATTTATAATAAAGGCAAGATAGTTTATAAGAAGAAAAAGGACGAAGACGCATATTTCTATTCGTTCCTGAAAAATTTAACGTTCAAGGAAAATTGCTATTCATGCCGTTACGCTAAGAGAGAACGGGTGTCTGATTTAACAATAGGCGATTTTTGGGGTATAAATAAGGGAGCGCTTGACGGGTATGAAGGCAAAATTTCGCTATGCCTTATAAATACTGAAAGGGGTGCGGAATTTTTTAAAGAAATATCTCCGCTTTTACGTTACGAAGAGCGTGATATAGAAGAAGCGATAAACGGCAACGCTCAGCTCAGAAGTCCTTCTATAAAAAGTCCGTTAAGAAATGACTTTTTAAAACTATACAAATCGCACGGTTTTGTTTACGCCCTGAACGTTATAGGGATAACGAAAAAATGCAGACGGAATTCGATAGGAAATAAAGTTAAATTTTTGCCGAGAAAACTGAAAAAAATTGCAAAAAGACTATTTAATAATTAGAAAGATATTTATTGAGTTTGTTTATGGCTAAACAAAAAATCGAGCAATCGCAAAGCGTGGCAGGTTCCTTATTCTGGAAGTTCTTTGAGCGCGGCGGCGTACAAGTTATACAATTTATAATATCGCTGATAATAGCCCGCATTCTCGATCCCGAGGCGTACGGAGCTATCGCTTTGCTTACAGTTTTTACAACTTTGGCGCAGGTATTGGTCAAATCAGGTCTTGCGGTGGCGTTAATACAAAAAAAAGACGCGGACGACGTAGATTTTTCGTCGGTGTTTTTTTATAGTTTAACCCTTGCCGTAGCACTATATATCGTCTTGTTTTTTGCGGCGACGCCTATTGCTGGTTATTATAAAATGCCCGAACTTAAAAACATATTAAGGGTGTTTGCGTTGACGCTTTTCCCCGGGGCGTTGAACTCTATACAAGTAGCGTATTTGTCAAAGAATATGCAGTTTAAAAAACAGTTTTATTCAAGCCTTATCGCTGCCGGCATATCGGGCGGGGTGGGGATAGCGATGGCTGTACTCGGCTTCGGGGCGTGGGCGCTTGTCGGTCAGCAACTTGGATATCAAACTCTTATAATGCTTATATTGTTTGCTTTGGTAAGGTGGCGACCAAAGTTTAAATTTTCGTTTAAAAAGACCAAAGATTTGTTAAAATACGGAAGTAAAATTTTAGGCGCAACGCTGATTGACACAATATATCACAATGCTGAAAGTTTATTTATAAGCAAAAAATACGACGCAGAAACGCTTGCTTATTTTAATAAAGGCAAACAATTCCCGTTGATACTTATCGACAATGTCGACGGAGCGGTGCAATCGGTAATGTTTGCGGCGTACTCCAAAAACAAAGATAACGTTCATATAGTGAAACAAATGTTAAGAAAGGCGATATCTTTGAGTACCTACGTCGTTTTCCCCGCTATGATAGGGCTTGCGTTCGTTGCCGAGCCGTTTATACGCTTAGTTTTGGGCGAAAAGTGGTTGTTTTGCGTTCCGTTTTTGCAGTGGTATTGTTTTATAACAATGCTTTTTCCGTTACAAACGGCAAGTTTGCAGGCGTTTAATGCGCTTGGTAAAAGCGGGTGGTATTTAACCATAATGCTTATTAAGCGCATTGGCGGCACGGCGGTTTTAATCGCTTCGATATTTTTATTTAACAGCGTTTATGCGGTAGTCGTTGCCTGCTTAATAGTTGAAGCGTTAGGGGTTATTTTAAATTTTTACCCCAACAAAAAATTACTCGATTATTCCGTATCGGAACAGTTTAAAGACATCTTTTTAAACTTATTGCTCGCGGCGATAATGGGGGCGGCGGTTTACGGCGTTTCGTTTATACCCGTGCATTACGTGCTGTCGCTTGCGATGATGTTTGTTACGGGAGTTGCGGTTTACGTCGCACTCTCTGAAATAACTAAAAACAAATCGTTTGAATATTTGTTGAATAAAATAAAAAGCACTTTGAAAAAGCCTGCCGTGAAAGTCATCGACGAAGAAAACTCGGCTCAGATATCCGTTAGCAACGGGTTAAGCGATAAAGAAGAGGATTAAAATGAAGTTAGCGGAAGTTTTTTGCGATAATATGGTGCTTCAGGCGGGCAAGCCCGTCCGCATTTTCGGCACGGGCGACGGCGAGGGCGCTATAACTTTTTTAAACAAAACTTATCCCGTAAAGTCCGCGGACGGCAAGTTCGAAGTTATGCTCGATAAAAGCGAGTACGGCGGGCCGTATGAGTTGACCGCCCTTTTAAACGGCGAAACGACGGTTATAAAAAACGTTTTCGTGGGCGAGGTGTTGCTTCTTGCGGGGCAGTCTAACCCCCAGTGGCAACTTATGGACGCGCAAGGAAAGTTAAGCGTTGCGCCGAAAGCGAACGATAAAATACGCATCTACGAAACGACGCGCCTCGAAGAAAGCGACAACTTTAACGCGAAAGACGGTTGGGTCGTCTGTAAAGACGAAACGCTTATGCGCTGGTCGCAAATGGCGTATTACTTAGGCGATTTAATAAACAAAAGGCTTGGTTGCGCGGTGGGCGTGCTTTGCGCTTATCAGGGGGCTTCCAACATACATACCTGGCTTCCGCGCGAAAGGACGCTGGAGCCGGACCTTCTCGTTTCGGAGCGCAACCTTTATACCCTCGATATAGCGCGCGGGTTTTACTGGAACTTCCCCGGCACGTTATACGTTTATCAGTTCAAAAAAATAGCGGGGTACACCGTAAGCCGCGTTATATGGTATCAGGGCGAAGGCAGCACTTACGAAATTCCTTCAAAAATGTACGATAAGCTTTTAAAGGCGCTTGTCGAAGTCTGGCGCAAGGATATGAAAGAAAACCTTCAGTTCGTTATAATCGAAATTCACGACTTTTCAGAGTGCGACGAGCCAAAGTCTTGGAAGCGTGTGCAGCAAGCGCAGGAGCGCGCGCCCGAATACATTAAAAACGTACGGGTGATAAAAAGCGCGGACTTATGCGAGAAGAGCACCATTCACCCCGTGGATAAATATCCTCTTTGCAAAAGGATATTTGAAACGCTTTACATTTTAAGATAACTGATATACAATCTGACTATCGGGCGGACTATTCCGCCAAAGGCGGGTAAACTTCGCCGATATTAAAAAGGGCTGCTTCGTAGTCCTTTTTACAATACGATTTTTTACGCGGGGTTGGCCGCGCTTAAAATAGCGACGGACGTACGATATAATTATGGCAAGTTCTAAAAATTTAACGCAAGGCTCAATATTTAAAAACCTGTTTTTGTTTTCGTTGCCGCTTATGGCGACGAACGTTTTGCAAGTGCTTTTTAACATGTCGGACGTGGCGGTCGTGGGTAAATTCGGGTCGGACACGTCGCTTGGGTCGGTCGGCTCGACGACGATGATTGTCAACTTGTTCACCGGGTTTATGCTCGGTATAGGCGGCGGCGTAAACGCGATAGTCGCGCGCAAGTTCGGCGCAAAGGATGAAGCGGGGGTTAAAACGTCCGTCAACACGGCGTTTTATATGAGCCTTGGCATAGGGATAATACTACTTATTGCGGGGCTAATCGTTGCGCGACCCTTTTTAAACCTCCTCGGTACCAAAGCGGAACTTATCGACGGTGCGCACGCCTATTTAAAAATTTACTTTTGGGGTATGCCCGCGCTCGCGCTTTATAACTTCGGTCAGGGCGTTTTAAGCGCGATGGGCGACACCAAAAAACCGCTTATTTTCCTGCTTATTTCCGGGGTTACGAACGTTTTGCTCAACCTGTTTTTCGTCATCGTTATGAAACTTGACGTTAGAGGCGTCGCTATCGCCACGATTATTTCGCTTTATCTGTCGGCAACGCTTATTCTTATAAGTTTAATAAAGGTTAAAGACGTACACAGGCTCACCGCTAACTTAAAATTATTTAATAAAAACGCGCTTAAAAATTTGCTTACTTTGTCCGTTTCGGCGGGGCTTCAAAACAGCATTTTTGCCGTTGCAAACCTATTTATTCAGTCCGCCGTCAACACCTTTGACGCGAATATCGTTTCCGCGAACTCGGCGGCGCAGAATTTAGACCCGCTCGTTTACGACGTTATGGCGGCGTTTTACACCGGGGCGACGAGCTTCGTTGCGCAAAACTACGGCGCGATGAATAAGGAAAGGGTTAAAAAAAGTTATATCGCGGCGCTTACGTTTTCGGCTTCTTCGGCAATTATTTTAGGCGCGGGGTTCGCGCTTTTGGGGCGGCAGTTTTTATCGCTGTTCACCGATAATAAAGCGGTCGTCGAAGAAGGGATAGACAGGCTTAAAATAATGGCGTTTTCTTACTTTATTTCGGCATTTATGGACTGCTCGATTGCGGCTTCGCGCGGGCTTAACAAAACGCTTTTGCCTGCAGCCTTCTCGATTATGGGTTCGTGCGTGTTCAGAATAATTTGGATCTACACCGTGTTCGCCCATTTCCACACACTTGCCTCGCTATACTTATTGTACGCTTTTTCGTGGAGCATTACCGGGATATTTGAAACCGCATACTTCATTTACGTTTATAAAAAGACTTTTAAAAACGTGCCCGCAAAACCGTTGGACGGCGGGGAGGAAGTTGTTCAAAGCGAAAATCAGTAATAAACGGCGGGCGTAAACTCATATATTTTAAATATGAAAATTTACGTTTACGCTATATCTAAAAACGAAAGCAAGTTCGTCGAAAGGTTTTTAAAGTCCGTTTCTGAAGCCGACGGCGTTTACGTCTTAGACACCGGTTCCTCCGACGATACCGTGCAAAAGTTAAGAGCGGGCGGAGCTATAGTTACCGAAAAAACTATTGTTCCGTGGCGTTTTGACGACGCGCGCAACGCCGCCTTGAAACTGCTTCCCCCTGACGCAGACGTCGCCGTTTCCGTCGATTTGGACGAGGTTTTTGAAAGCGGCTGGCGTAAAGAAGTCGAAAAGGCTTTTTCTGCAGGCGCGAACAGGCTCACCTATAAATACGTTTGGAGCCACGACAAGTCGGGTGGCGACGGGGTGGTGTTAAAGTACGATAAAATTCACTCTCCGAGTGATTACTATTGGGTCAATCCCGTGCACGAGGTTCTGGAAACGAAAAAGGGGGTTAAATCAGTAGTAAAACATTCCGACAAAGTCGTTTTGCACCATTACCCCGACGAAACCAAGTCGCGCAAAGAATACTTGGGACTTTTGGAACTTGCGGTTAAAGAGTCGCCCACCGTCAAGCGCAATTATTTTTACTTGGGGCGGGAATATTACTTTTACAAAGAGTACGAT
>CAKQMM010000093.1 GCA_934254755.1 uncultured Clostridia bacterium | reverse complement strand
CAACTATCTGGCTTCTTAAATTGAACCCCTCGTTGACTCTTAACTCCCTTGTTTATAACATTTATTACAACGTTGACTGCGGTATATTCTCTACCCCCGTCACCGTTTGCTGTAACTTCATCGTTATATTCATAATCTTCGGCGCGTTCCTTGAAAAGTCGGGGATAGGCGCGTTCTTCGTAGATTTAGCAAACTCCGTCGTCGGCTCTGCGGCAGGCGGTCCCGCTAAGGTTGCGGTTATATCTTCCGCACTGATGGGTATGTATTCCGGTTCTTCCGTCGCAAACACGGTAGGCTCCGGCTCGATAACCATTCCCATGATGAAAAAGACGGGATACAAACCCGAATTTGCGGCGGCGGTCGAAGCGGCGGCAAGCACCGGCGGACAGATAATGCCCCCGATTATGGGTGCGGCGGCCTTCCTTATGGCGCAAATCACCGGCGTTGCGTACAGCAAAATAATTGTCTGCGCGATACTCCCCGCAATTTTATACTTCGGCGGCATCTTCTTAATGGTGCACTTAGAGGCTAAAAAGCTCGGCTTGAACGGGCTTCCGAAAGACGCCGTTCCCAAGTTTTTAAAACTCGTTGCCAAAAAAGGCTACCTCTTAATTCCCGTAGTCGTTTTGGTTATCTGCATGAACTCTTACACCCCCGCAATGTCGGCGTGCTTCGCTATCTTAACCGCTATTTGCGTAAGTTTGATTGACGAAAATTTGATTGAAGACTTAACGTCCAAAAACAAACAAAAAATCATAATTGCCGTATTGAGTTTGGCGTTCGCGGCTTTGCCGATAGGGTTATTCTTTATTTTAGACAACACTTTGTCAACCCAATCTACGGCGCGCGGCTTGTTCGTTGCGCTTGCGGTTGCGGCGGCGTTCACGATAGCTATTTCGACGCTTAAATCGCTCGATAAAGTTATCCGCTCTAAAAACCCCAAAACTGCGGCAAGAGTTGCGGCTGTAACCTCCACCTTCACCGCAATGGAAAAGAAGGTCCCCATAAACGCCAAAAAACTCGGCGAAGGCTTCGTAAGCGGCACCAACAGCTCGCTCGGCGTAGTTATCGCGTGCGCTATGGCAGGTATTATTTCGGGCGTCGTTTCCCTCACGGGCTTAGGCTCCACTCTTATAACGTTAATCGTTCCCATTGCGTCTAAGTCGCTTATACTTGCGCTTTTCTTGACGATGCTTTGCTGCATAGTGCTCGGTATGGGCGTACCCACGACAGCAAACTACGTTATAATGGCAACCATAACCGCACCTATTCTTATAGGCATGGGCGTGCCCGTGCTTGCGGCGCACATGTTCGTGTTCTACTTCGGCATAATCGCGGACATCACCCCGCCCGTCGCACTTGCGGCTTATGCGGGTTCGGCAATCGCGGGCGCAAACCCGCTGAAAACGGGCGTCACCGCAACGAAGCTTGCTATAGCGGCGTTCATTATACCCTACATATTCGCGCTTAACCCCGCAATGCTGTTCATCAACACCACCTGGTACGAAGTTTTGCTGATTATAGTAACTTCGCTCGTCGGAATGTTCGGCGTCGCGATAGGTATGCAAGGCTACGCTAAAGGTAAAGTTCACTGGGCGTTAAGGCTTGTTTCCGTCGCGGGCGGCTTGCTTCTTATCTACCCAGGCATCGTAACCGATACGATAGGTTTGGTGCTTGTCGGCGGCGTTATAGCCTTCCAGTTCATTATGTTCTACAAAAAGAACAAACACAGCGACGGCAACGGCGGTATCGGCGGAGACAAAACCGATAGCAAGGGCTCGGACGAAGACGACGAAGCTGCGGTTATTGCGGCTAACACCATTCTTAACTAATTAAAGCTAAAACTAAAAGGCGTTTGAAACTTCAAACGCCTTTTAAATTTAACCCGCCGCAGAATATTTTCCGCAGCGGGTTACGGCTCGCTTCGGTAAGCCATATATCAAATAAATGCCTTAAAGCAAAAAGACTTAGGAGAACCCCGCACCGAAGCAAAAAGGCAAGCAAACAACTTAAAAAAACTTACCCTGCGAGATATCAATCGGACATTACCCCGCTTGACGCGATTATAATATCCTTAAATACTTGCCAAACGCCGTTCACTATTTAAAATATTTTTAAAAATATTAGAAGCGTAACTATAACGCATAAATTTCACCTTTTGCGATTTTACGCCGTTAAACCGCTTGCAAAACGTAAAAAAATATGATAGAATAGTTAAGCAGTTTTGGAGAGATGTCAGAGCGGTCGAATGTGCTCGCTTGGAAAGCGGGTATGCCCTAACCGGGCATCGCAGGTTCAAATCCTGTTCTCTCCGCCAATGAAAGCGCTTGCTTAGGCAAACGCTTTTTTAATATCTTAAATCAGTTTATTAAGGGGGGCACTATGGTTTGCACTCAAATTTATCCGTCGCCGCTCGGCGATATAACGATTGCGGCGGACGGCGAATATTTAATCGGTTTATGGTTTATAAAACAACGCCGCTTCGGCAACGTTTTGCCGAAAGATTTCGTTTCAAAGGAAACGCCCGTTTTAAAAGAAACGAAAAGGTGGCTCGATATCTATTTTTCGGGGCGCGAACCCGATTTTACCCCGAGCCTAAAATACGACTCTACCCCGTTCCGCAAAGCGGTATGCGATATAATGCTGACCATACCTTACGGCAAAACTATCTCTTACGGCGAAATTGCGGATATTATAGCAAAGCAAAAATCTATTGAAAAAATGTCTGCTCAAGCGGTGGGCGGCGCAGTCGGGCACAACCCCATATCCATAATAATCCCCTGCCATAGGGTTGTAGGCACAAACGGCAGTTTAACGGGTTACGGCGGCGGAATAGACCGCAAAGTTAAACTTTTAGAGCTGGAAAAGACCGATATGTCCGGCTTTTTTATTCCTAGAAAAGGCACGGCGTTATAACCTTGCCGCCTTGCGCGTTTAAACGCAATGCGCAATAACTTTGATAGCAGTGTAATCAAACGCAAAACGCGCTAAAACCCCACTATACGCGGGTTTTATTCTAAAAACACGATAAACAAATTCCCCGAAAGTTCAATTCTTTCGGGGAATTTGTTTTGCAGCGAAAACGCTCACGCAACTTTAAATGCAATAGTTTTCGATAACGTACTTAACGGCGTCTTCGTCGCACGAGGGGACGACCAAATCGCTTGCCGCCTTTACCTCGTCGCTTGCGTTGGCGACGGCTATTCCTAAGCCCGCGGCGCGAATCATAGGCACGTCGTTGCCCGCGTCGCCCATAGCGATAATTTCGGAAACGGGCACGTTGTAAATTTCGGACAGCCTTTTTATTCCGTCGCTTTTAAGCACGCCTTTGTTGGTTATTTCGACCATTTTATCGGTCGCGCGCACAACTTCGAGTTCGGGGAAGTTCGCCCTCAAATCGCCGATTATTTCGTCGATTTTTTCGGGGTCGTCAAAAATCAATATCTTCGCGCTTTCTACGCCGCTTTCTTTAATATATTCGTGTATGGGGTTTTTAACTATAAATTCAACTTTGTTAAAGGATAAATAAAACTCGGTGTTCTCGTTATACCTGCTTATTAAAAGTTTGTTATCGGGGTACGCCTGAACGTACACGCCGCGGTCTTCGATAAACTTAGTTACTTTATACAAAAGGTCGTTTTTAATTTTGTTGGAGTACAAAACGCCCTTTTCGGTATCGACGACTTCCGCGCCGTTAAAACTGACGAACAAGCCTTTATAGCCTAAATTTTTTAAGACGAGTTCTATGCCCGCCGTCATTCGCCCCGTGCACACGGCAAAAATTCCGCCGCGCGCTTTAAAGGCGTTTATCGCGTCTAAATTTTCTTTCGATACGGTTTTATCCGTCCGAAACAGCGTTCCGTCAAAATCGCTTATTAAAATTTTAAAATTTTTGTTTTTTAACATTCAAGTATTCTTTTCCGTCGTAAATTTCGCCCGCGGGGAGCTTCCTGTTATAAGCGCACACTTCGCACACGACCGGTTTAACGACCTTTTCATCTTCTAAGTTTTTAATTCCAAACTGTATCATCCTTAAAATTTTGCGGTGTTGGTGCTTGTCGTGCGTGATAACGACGCTATTTAGCACGCATGAGTCTTCAAAATATTCGTCACCCGACGCCATAATCAAAATTTTAGCTTTAAACCCGTAAAGATTCGATAAAAGAGTGTCGTATACATCCGAATATCTCGCCGCAACGCCCTTAAAAATCAAGTCTTCGGCGACGTTATAGGCTTTGCGCGCGGTTTTTTTGAGTTCCGAAATTTCGCTTTTAAGCATTTCGCGCCGCGTATTCAAATCGTAAATCTGCTTATCCGCAACGCTCTTTTCAAAAGCCGAATAATTCTTGCGCTTTTCGCTAAGTTCCGCTAAAACTTTGTTGAGTTCGTTTTGCATGACCGAAAGTTTACGCTTACAATCGTTGTAAACGACGGTGTTTTGTTCGATAATATCGAAGTTGCCGTACATTTTATTTCTCCGTTTTGTCGCCCTTATTTTCGCCCGCTTTTGCGGCTGTTTCGGGCAAGTCAGCTGCGCCGCCAGAATTTTCGGCAGCCTTTTCCGCCGTCCGCTCGGCAAGAACCTTTTCCCGTTCGGCTTTAAAAAGTTTCGGGTCGCCGAGCTGAGATTTAACGTTGCCCAAAACGCTGTTAATATACTCGCGGCGAAGAGCCTTCTGCTCTTCTTTTTCTTCTTCGGTAAGCCCGACTTCTTTTTGCTTTTTATATAGTTCGTTTATTCTTTTAACGTCCATAATAAAATTTTAGCACACTAAATATTTTTTTACAATCAAAAAAACGGAGAAAACTCTCCGTTTTTGAGCGTATGGAATACATTCCTCATCAATAAGCGCGCATATAATGCGATTTTTGACGTAAAAACCGACAAATGCCCGCCTTGAATACAGCCGCGATTTAATCGAACTGAAACAACATGCACCCTTCCGCTTTCCACTTTTCGTACAAATTTTGCATATCTTCGTCGGTTAAATTAAGGCTTTTTTGAAGGCAGTTTTTGCAGTAAAGTTTTTTGCTCGAACGCCCTAAAATTTTAAGCGAATAAGATATGTCAAGCGGAATAAGCGTTTTTTTACAAGTCAAGCAAACGGGCATAAATTACTTATCGATAATTTCGGCGATGAATACTTTTACGCCGTGCGACTCGACGGGCGTAGTGAACAAACCGTTCGTGACGATAGTTTCTTCATTCGTCATGATGTCGCGCATTTTAAGCGTTTTGCCGCTCGATTCGGGAACGCCTACAGACTCGGTCAAAAACCAGCTGTTCCAGCGGTTCGTGGTTCCGTCGGTAAAGTTGCACATCATAATGGCGATTTTGCCGTCGTCCAAATATTTAGCTATTATGGGCATTTCCTTTTGAAGTTCGCGGCGAGAGAGGCTTAAGTGGTTAATCAGGAAGGGTTGGCAGCAACGCTTATCCTGATTTATGCGGATAAGGTCTTTATTGGTAACGATTTTAAGCGTTTCTTCGTCCATATTGTTTACGTCGTTACCGAGCATAAGGGGAGAAGCGTACATGCACCATAAAGCAAAGTGAGTAAAATATTCGGTATCGGTGCAACCGCCTAAGCCGCGCGCAACGTATCCTTTGCCGCGCATGCCGACGACCAGCATATCCATATCG
>CAKQMM010000092.1 GCA_934254755.1 uncultured Clostridia bacterium | reverse complement strand
CCTTTAATGTTAAGCGGCGTATCGGTCGTTTCAAAAACGCCTTTATCGATAAACGCTTCGCGATATTTCGCACCGTCGAACCCGATATATTTTTCCGCTCCGTTTTCGGGTTCGTCCGCCGCGTCGACACATTCGATAAACTCCGCGCTAAGCCCTCCGCCGCCGTATAAAACCGCCGGGCACGGAACGGGTGATTTAACTTCTGCGTTTACGCATAAAATTTTACTTGAAAGTTTAACCCCGTCTTCGTATTCTGTTTCAACGTAGGCGTGTATTAAGTTCACTTCGCCGTACACGGGAAGGTTAAATTTAAAGATATTGCCCGATTTTTCGTTTTCAAGCTTCTCGTAGCTTTCTTTTTTAAGCCATGCGCGAACTTTGGGTACGGGCGCGTTATACGCGTAATAGCATACCGCGTTTTTAACGCTACCCATAACGCTTGCCGTAACTTCGGCGCAAAACTCGTCTTCTTTGACGTCTAACTTAATTTGCGGGTTTTTTTTGAAAGAAAACTTGCCCTTTTCGTTCACCGCTTTAATAAATTCGTCAATCGTATTTAAAAGGTCGGTGTCTAGCCCTTCGTCCGCTACTCCGCAAAATTCCGAGAATACCGCTTCTTGGTTCGGAATTCTCAAAAGCGTGTCGCACGCGCGATCTACGTCGAATTCTCCGGAGTTCAGCGAGGTAATATAAAGCGTTTTATTCTGGGCGTATTGCGCGTAAGCCTGCGCGTCTACCGCGGCGAGATATTTATATCTTTCCTCATCCATTTTGAGAACTTTGTCGCTGTTTTTAGTAATACCTTTATACGCAAGCCACCCGCAACCGAATAGATATACCGAACCTTTAATTTCAGGGTCGCTCATCGTAAGTTGCCACAAAACGTTTGCACCGTGCTTTACGCCGACAACCGTAATCGGCAATTTTTCATCCGCGGTTTTTAAATATTTAACTGCATATTTTGCAACGGCAACCCATTCGTACCAGCACGTTTCTTTCGCGCCGTTTTTACAAAAGTAAAAGGTGTTATCGGTATTTTTTGCGTTAGCATAAGATACGTCTTCGGGGTACTTCGTGTAGTTTTGCTCGCCCAAAACGCTCCCGCGCAAATCGACGGATAACACGTTTAAGCCGAGGCGCGCAAAGTGCATGGCTAAACTTTTGTCTATCCCGGAAAAAACAACGTTCAAAATAAGAACGGAGCCGCTTGCGGTTCCCGCTTGCGGACGAAAACTTGCGGCGTAAATTCTTACCCTGCCCGCCCCGGTCTGCCGACCGGAAAAATATATTTCGTCCATAACGACGCCGCCGAGAACCGACTGATTTAACACGGTCGCTTTAAGCGGTAGTGCGTCGTCAAAATCACGCCACAGCGCGATAGGGGTCACAATTTCGTTAGCCATAATCACCTTTAATTAAAAAAGTCAAAAACGCTGAAAGATTGTATTTACATAAACCTTAAAGCGCAAGATTTAGTATTGAAAAATTTAAAAGCCGTCTTCGCTTGACTTATGTAATATTTTAATATATTTTATAATATATTGCAACAAAAATTTGTTTAACAATTCTCGCAACTTACAAAATTTGTCGAAACATAGGTGAAAAATGTCTTTCTGTTATTATTCAAAAGATTTAGAAACGTCGGGTAAAACCGTAATCGATAATTTATTTTTATCGAATTATCTTCCCGACGCCGACGGCGACGCCGTTAAAGTTTACCTTTACGGGCTTTATATGTGCCAAAACTCAGCCGAAATCGACGTGAACGCTTTTGCCGCCGCGCTCGAACTAAGCGTTGAAGAGGTAAAAAATTATTTTAAATTCTGGGATGAGTACGGGCTTTTGACGATAGTCGCGACGGACCCGTTTTCCGTCGCTTATAATCCCGTCGGTTCGCTTTCCTCTAAATACAGAAGGTATAAACCCGAAAAGTACGAAAAATTCGCCAAAAGTCTGCAAAATTTGTTTGTCGATAAAATGATTTCCGTTTCCGAGTACAGTGCGTATTTTGACCTCCTTGAAAACACACCGCTTCACGAAGACGCTCTTTTAAGGATAGTCAAGTACTGCATCGACATAAAGGGTTCGGATATCGGCTACAGGTACGTTTTAGCCGTTGCGAAAGATTTTATCGCCCGCGGAATAACGACTGCGGAACTTGCCGAAAAAGAGCTTTCGGGTTACGTATCAAACACTAAGGAAATATCGGATATTTTCGCACAATTATCCGTCAAAAAACGCCCCGACGTTGACGATTTGAAAGTTTATAAAAAATGGACTGATAAATACGGTTTCGATCAAGAGCTGATTATATTTATTTGCAAAAACAGAAAAATCAAAAACTTTAAAAAGCTCGACGCGGTCATCGACGAGCTTTACGCCGACCGCTGTTTTACCGAAACCGACGTTTTGCAACATTATAAATTAAAAGACGCGGTCATTGATTTAACCTATAAAATAAACAAAAATCTCGGCATTTACGTTGAAATAGTGGACGGTGAGGTAAACGCTTTCGTAACCCCTTGGCTTAATATCGGCTTTACCGAAGAAGCGCTTTTGTTTATTTCTGAGTATTGTTTCAAAAAGAACCGCAGAACGCTTGAAGACATGAACGAAACGGTAAATAATTTTTATAAATCCGGGCTAATTACAAAAGAAGCTATCGTTTCGTTTATGGAAAAGCGTATTAAAGGCGACGCGTTCATTAAAAAATTGTTTGAAAATCTGGCGATCAACCGCAAAATAAACGATTGGGACCGTGACAGCGTTGCAACCTGGCGCGATTGGGGCTTTAACGACGATATGATTTTAGAAGCGGCAAAACGTTCCGTCGGCACCGCTCAACCCATAAGATACGTTAGCGGCATTTTATCCCGCTGGAAGTCTGACGGAATTACCTCGATAGATAAAATCCCTGAGGACTTAAAGGGTAAAAAGTCTACGCCTAAAAACGGCGGCGCGCATTTTGCAAGCGAGCGCGAATACAGCAAAGAAGAACTCAATAAGTTGATAGACGATATCGACGACATAAAAGATTTAGTATGAAAATTTTTAACGAACTTGAATTAAAACTTGAAGATAAATATTTAGAGCTTAAAGAGGCGCGGCACGCTTACGATAGTTTAATCGACTCCGTTTTAGAAAAAAACGCCGAATACATAACCGCCGTAAACGAATCGGGCGCGCTTAATTTTAAGCTTGCAAAAGCCGAATATACGGGCGATAAGTCAGCCGACAGTTTAAAAAAAGAGGTCGCCGCTCAAAATGAAAAAGTTTTAAAAATTAAAGATAAAATATTAAAATTTAATAAAATTTCAAATTACGAATACGTCTGTCCTATTTGCAAAGATACAGGGTTTATCGACGGCAAACCTTGCAAATGCAGAAACAAATATTTATCCGCGATTATTTTAAGTGAGGCGGGTGCCGCGAACAAAGATTTAACCTCGTTCGCTTTTAACGCGCCGACTAATTTAGAAACGGTTTACGAAGCGTTGAGCACTTACGCAAACAAATTGCCCGCCGTAAATAAAATTATAAACTGGGTTTTTAGCGGTGCGCCGGGAACAGGCAAAACTTATTTAAGTAAAGCGATTGCAAACACCGCAGAAAAAAACGGCAACGTCGTTATATATTTAACTGCCACCGAATTGAACGCTATATTTTTAAAAATGCACACGTGCGCGCTCGATAAAGCGTTTACGTTTGATTGTTTGACGAATTGCGACCTTTTGGTCGTTGACGATTTAGGCACCGAACCCGTCTACAACAACGTTACGGTTGAATATCTGGTTGCGCTAATCTCTGCAAGGTTAGAACTTAAAAAGCCGTTTATTATAACGACCAACTTAAACGCAAACGAATTAAAAGCGCGTTATAACGACAGGCTTGCGTCTCGTTTAAACGATAAACAAACGACCAGATTTATTGAGTTTAAAGGCGTTGATTTACGCACCGCTCCGCCGCGAAAGTAAAATTTAAAAAATAAAAAATTCCGCAAAAGTAGCGGAATTTTTTATGCAACGTTTTAAAAAACATACTTGAAAAATTTGAGTTTTAACAATAGGTATCTAAACAAAAATTATTTTGCGAACTTAACGGGGTCGGGATATTCAACGCCGAAAGTCTCAACCGTAACCTGCTTCATTATTTTATCTTCAAGCGGCATATCGTTATAGTCAACGTCCGTTTCCGCGATTTCGTCAACTACGTCTAAACCCTCTATAACCTTGCCGAAAGCCGCGTACTCGCCGTCTAAGTGCGGCGCGTTTTGGTGCATTATAAAAAATTGCGAACCGGCAGAATCGGGGCGCATGCTGCGCGCCATTGAAATAACGCCGCGCGCGTGCTTTAAATCATTTTTAAACCCGTTAGACTTAAACTCGCCTTTTATCGAGTATCCGGGGCCGCCGGTACCGTTCCCGAGCGGGTCGCCGCCCTGAATCATAAAACCGCTTATTACGCGGTGAAAACATGTTCCGTTATAAAAACCGCTTTTTACCAAACTTATAAAGTTGTTGACCGTGTTAGGGGCAACTTCGGGATATAACTCTAATTTAATCTGCTTTCCGTCCGACATCGCTATCGTTACGACGGGTTTTTTGTTTTCCATATAATAAATATCTCCTGAATTTTCTATTTTACGGCAAAAGCGACAAATCGCCGCGCCGAACATAATACGAAATTAGTCTAAATTATCGTCGAATTTAATAAGCGTAACCCCTGCTTCGTCTAATAAAACCTTAGAAAACTCGTCGGGGTAGCCGTTTCTGTATATAACTTTTTTAATGCCCGAATTTATTATCATTTTAGTGCATATCGTGCACGGCTGGTGGGTTACGTAAATGGTCGCCCCGTCAACCGACTCGCCAAGTTTTGCGGCTTGCGCTATAGCGTTTTGTTCGGCGTGCACCGCATAACAACTTTCTAAGCGGGTGCCAGAAGCGATATTTAATTTTTTACGCAAGCACTCGCCCTTTTCTTTACAACTTTTAACCCCGCTCGGCGCGCCGTTATACCCCGTCGTTATAATTCGCTTATCTCTCACTATAACCGCGCCGACTTGCCTGTTTTCCTGATAACAACTTGACCAACTGCCGATAAAATCTGCCATTTTCATAAAACGGCTGTCCCATTTATCCATAACACGCTCCGAAATATTTTATATATTTAAAGTTTAACATATAAAACGCGCGTTTGCAACAAATAAAAAAATATTCGATAAAATTTTCAATTTTTTTTAAAAAAATCGCCTTTATACTATTGACATTTAACTTTTTGAGGCTATAATATAATTAGCACTTGAAAGCTGAGAGTGCTAATTTATTGAAACTGTAAATACAAATAAATCGGAGGCAGATTATGAAAATAAGACCATTGTTCGATAAAGTCGTCGTAAAAGCGACGGATAAAGAAGAAACGACGAAAACGGGGTTTATTCTTCCGTCCGCGTCGCAGGAAAAACAGCAGACCGCAACGGTAGTTGCAGTTGGCCCCGGCGGCGTTATCGACGGCAAAGAAGTTTCTATGCAAGTTAAAGTCGGCGACGTTGTTTTGTACGCCAAATATTCGGGCAGCGACTTCAAAGTTGACGGCGAAGAATTTACTATTATAAAACAAAGCGACATACTTGCGGTTGTTGAATAAGGAGGTAGTTATATATGG
>CAKQMM010000091.1 GCA_934254755.1 uncultured Clostridia bacterium | reverse complement strand
CCGCTTAGGCAAGGCAAACACCCGAAGTCGTACTTGCCGTACGATGAGCGGTGTTTAACGATGCATAAACGGGAATTTTTAGTCAAAAAATCAATGAAGGCGCTCTATTTGACGACTAAATATTTCTTTAAATCATCAACGCGGTTTAATTTCTCCCACGGGAATTCGGGTCTGCCGAAGTGTCCGTAAGCCGCGGTCTGGCGGTAAATGGGGCGTTTTAAATCAAGCGTTTTGATAATAGAATAGGGTCTTAAATCGAACTCTTTTTTAACAATATCGGCAATCTTATCGTCGGCAAGTTTGCCGGTGCCGTTGGTGTTGATAAACACCGATAACGGCTGAGCAACGCCTATCGCGTACGAGAGTTCAAGCGTACATTCGTCGGCAAGACCCGCCGCAACTATGTTTTTGCAGATATAACGCGCCATGTACGCCGCGCTTCTGTCAACCTTAGTCGGGTCTTTACCCGAGAACGCGCCGCCGCCGTGCGGGCAACTTCCGCCGTAGGTATCGACGATTATTTTTCTGCCCGTCAAGCCGCTGTCGCCGTGCGGTCCGCCGATTTCAAACCTGCCCGTCGGGTTGATATAATATTTGGTGTCTTTATCTAAAAGTTTTGCGGGGATGACGGGTTTAATAACCTTTTCTAAAATATCCGCGCGGAGTTGTTCGGTGGTAACCGTTTCGCTGTGCTGTGCGGAAATAACGACCGCGTCAACGCGGACGACTTTTTTGCCGTCGTATTCGACGGTGACCTGGCTTTTGCCGTCGGGGCGAAGATAGCTAAGTTCGCCGCTCTTTCTTACGTCGGCAAGTTTTTTGGTGAGTTTATGGGCAAGGGTTAAAGCCATTGGCATATACTCTTCCGTTTCGTTCGTAGCGTATCCGAACATCATGCCCTGGTCGCCCGCGCCTATCTTATCGGCGATATCGCCGCTTACGCGGTGCTCAACCGAGTTATCTACGCCGAGCGCGATGTCCGCGCTTTGTTCGCGTATGCTCGTTATAACGCCGCAAGTTTCGGCGTCAAACCCGTATTTCGCGCGGGTATAGCCTATCTCTTCAACCGTTTTGCGGGCAATGGTCGGAATATCGACGTACGCCTTGGTGGAAATTTCACCCATGACCAAAATAAGACCGGTACAACAACTGCACTCGCACGCAACGCGCGCTTCGGGGTCGGCTGCCAAAATGGCGTCTAAAACAGCGTCCGAAATCTGGTCGCACACCTTATCCGGGTGCCCTTCGGTTACGCTTTCGCTTGTAAAAAACTTTTTCATAACAACAACTCCTTGATTTTTTTGTGGTCTGTTGTGGTCTTTTGCTTTCAGCGGTCAAACAAAATTTTCCCGCATTTATGGGGATAAGAAAGTTACCCCAAAGCCTAATAATTATAAATCGTTTTAAATCGTTTGTCAATATAAAATTATAGTGGTAACATATAAATATGCTTTGTAATTTATGCCCCAACAACTGTAATATAGACCGCTCGCTTAAAAAAGGCTATTGCGGCGAAAGCGATAAAGTGCGCATTGCAAAATACTACCTTCACCCGTTTGAAGAACCCGTTATAAGCGGCAAAAACGGTTCGGGTACGATATTTTTTTGCGGCTGCTCGCTTAAATGCGTTTTCTGCCAGAACTATGAACTTTCAAGAAGCCTTAGGGGAACGGAAGTTTCTATAAACCGCCTTGCCGAAATTTTTAGGGAATTAGAGCTTGCGGGCGCGCACAACATAAGCCTCGTCACGGCGACGCACTATATCCCGCAAATTATAGAGGCGTTTAAAATTTACAAGCCGAAAATCCCCGTCGTTTACAACACGCACGCTTACGAAAATTTGTCCGCATTAGAGCTAATCGACCCGTACGTGGACGTATATCTCCCCGACCTTAAATTTTTTAGCCCTAAAGTTTCGACGCGGTACACTAAAAAAGCCGATTATTTCGACGTTGCAAGCAAAGCCGTTAAGTTTATGATGGAGCGCAAAAAAACCGTCGTTAACGGCGACGGAATTATGAAAAGCGGCGTTATAGTCCGCCACCTTATTCTGCCCCTTAATAAGCAAGACAGCAAAAATATAGTCGAGTGGTTTTTAAAAAACCGCGAAAACGGCGCGTATTTTTCGCTTATGTCGCAATACGTGCCTTACGGCGACCTATCCGCAACGCCCGAACTCAAACGCAAAATAACCAAAAAAGAATATGAAGACGTTTTAAACGTAATTTTATCGTCCGATTTCGAGGACTGCTTTATTCAGGACGAAGACTCCGCTAACCTATCCTTCGTTCCTAAATGGGATATGTGAAATAGTAGCAAACTTCGTTTGCTCTTTGTAAGCCGCCTGTATTTATGAGCGTTTTCGCTTCCGCGAGATATTTCGCTCCGCACTATGACTCTACCTTCTGTCATTCTGAACGCAGTGAAGAATCTAGGCGGTACGCCGCATTTTTATATAGAATGCGCCTTGCGGCTGGATCCTTCGACAGGCTCAGGGTGACGGGATATATATTTACTTATCTGACACGCAATATAAAAAGCGGCAGGAGCAAGCCCCTGCCCTACGTTAAGTTTGCAGATACATATAAACTCGCCCGTATTTAACCACTGTTTTTCCACAGTAAGTAAATTTATTTTTTATTCTTTCGTTTTTTCAGGCGGAAATATTCTTTTAAAATATCGCCGACCTCATTCGGTTCTGCGGCGTTTAACTTATCAAGGACTTTTTTATAATCTTTATCTATTCGCTTCATACCCCTTAATTTGCCCGAAACGCAAAAATAAATGCGGCGCGCTTTAATTAAGCGCGCCGCAATATATTTATTTAATTATTTGACCGATTTAACTATGTTGGTTATTTCGTTGATTTTTAAAACAGAAATGGGAATAACAAGGCAGTTGCCGTTTGCGTAGCCCGCGTCGACTAAAGCGTTGTACATAGCCTGCACGTCTTCGTTATTTTTAACGTCTTTAACGAAGCCTTTAACCGTTTCGCTGTTTTTATAGTATTCGACCATTTTTTCGGTGGACTTAAATTCAACGATTAAAACGTGGGTAATGTTGTTTTCAGCAACCAAAAGGTGAAGTTTGGCGGCAGAATCTTTTTCTTCTATATCCTTTTTAGCCTTTTCGGAATCTTTGTCGTCGTAAGTGGTTACTTCTTTATAACCTTCTTTTTCAAACGCTTTTAAAAGGGCGTTGTACTTAGAGCAAGCCGTAAGCGTTACGATAGATAAGCATACGCATAAGACCGCTGCAAAAATTTTAGATACTTTCTTCATAAAAATTCTCCTTTAAAGGCGGCTTAATTGCTCCGCCCCGATTTAGTAAGGTGATTATACCCAAGTTTGATATTTTTGTCAAGACCGTATATACAAAAAAGTTTAAAAATTAACACTTTTTAAGATTTTGTTCATTTTTGCCGCTTTACTCCGCCAGAAATTTTACGGCACGAAAAAAGTGCGGTAAGCCGCACTTTTTGCTTTTATAAAGTTACTGTTTTTCGTAAACGATTTTAAATCCCTCGCCATCTTCAGTCACACTTAGAGTAATAGTTTTACCGTCAACTGCAAATTCAATGGACTGTTTAGTCAAATCACCGGTAAGAGTAAGCGTCTTGCCGTCAACTGTTTTTACACGAAATTTTAACAATTTTTTCACCTGTCGTGATACACCAGTTCAATATCGCCGTTGATAGGAAGTTTGCCCTTTTTCGGCTTGAACCCGAACAGATAAGTTACCGCAAGCGAATATCCCGTGATTATAAAATACATGGGGAAGAAGTACCAAAACGGCACGAAAACCCCCGTTTTATACTGAATAAACACCGTGGGGGATATATGCGCGACGATTTTGACCGCCGACATAAAATTTTCGGGCGGGCGCATGCTGAACACCGGGTTCATACCGTAAACCACCCAGAACGCGTCTTTTAAATCTTTCAATCTATAATATGCGGCAACGTCTAAAATGATAAACCCGACGGCGGCAAAAAACCAAATTGCCACAAAAAAGCATTTTTTGTAGTTGAATTCGACGGTTTTAAGCCCTATCTGAAGCGAGCCCGTTAAAAACAACAGCCCGTGGCAGACGTAAAATCTGATAGACTCCGCTTCAAAAACGTTTTTGCCAAAAAACCAAAACGGCACCGCCATCGCGACTATCCCCGCCGCCGCGCCGATATACGCCGAAAAGATTTTAAAAACTCCGTCTTTTTTAAGCAGCGCAAACGGCATGGTTAAAATCAGAAACGCGCACATGTTATACGCCGTGTTTTCAAGCCCGAAGCGCGAATACGCCCCGCCGAACAAAAGCCTTTTAAACAGGTGTTGGAAAACGTTTATCGACGCAAGCAAGAAAATAAAACCCTCTTTTTGCGTTTTGCTTTTGTCCTTAAAAAACCATAAAAACACGAATAACAATATGGTGAAAATTATCGGAAAGAAAAAATATCCGAATGAAAATAACCGTATCGTCATTTTAAGTCAGTTTTTGCCCGTCGAACCGAAGCCGCCTTCGCCGCGCGCGGTGTCGTCAAGATCTAAAGCCACTTCATAGTTCACTTTATAATAATCGGCGATAACCATCTGCGCGATTCTGTCGCCCTTTTGCACTTCAACCGGGGTTTTCGACTGATTGTAGAGCGCGACTTTTATTTCGCCGCGATAGTCGCTGTCGATAACTCCTACCTTATTTGCGGGCGCAAGACCCTTTTTGACGGATAAGCCGCTCCGCGCGTAAATAAGTCCGACTTTACCTTCGGGTATAGCCATTGCAAGTTTCGTGCCGATAAGTTTCGTTTCGCCGGGGGCGACGGTAAGCGTTTCTTCCGCGCTATATAAATCGGCGCCCGCCGCAAACTCGCTGCCGAACGTGGGCACAACCGCGCCCTCGCCTAATTTTTTGATTTTAACGGTTAATTCGTTCATAATTTACACGTCGAATAAAACGACTTCTCCTTTTTGTAATGATTTTTTAACGTCTATAATGCGTTGGTTTTCAGACCCCTTGAATTTAAGGGATATGTTTTTTTGTTCGAGTATGAACTTGCCGTCCACCAAGACGTCGATGCAACCTAAAATTTCGTCGGTATGCAGAAAGTGCGCTTTGCCGCCTTTTAACAAATCTTCAAACAAATACCCCGTATAGCACCACACGTTTTTATCTTTAAGTTCCGCCTTAACGCGCATTAAAAGAGGATATAAACCTTCTTGATTTACCCTGTCCATAGGCTCGCCGCCGAGCAAACTCAGCCCGTCTACGTAGCTTACTTCAAGCGATTTTATTATATCGTCTTCAACCTGTTTCGTAAAAGGCGCGCCGTAGTTATAGTCCCACGCCTCGCTGTTGAAGCACCCTTTGCATTTGTGCGAACAACCCGAAACGAAAAGGGAAGTCCTCACCCCTAAGCCGTTTGCGATGTCGTTATATTTAATAGTTGCGTAATTCATAGTTTTGCCTTAAATTTTGCGGTTTTGGTAGTTTATGGGGGGGATAGCGGCGGGCGATTGATAATCGCCCCTACGAGTCACTACTTGCCACTCACCAAATCACAACAAGCAATCGAAGATTGCTACTAACCACTCAATAAGTATATCTTATTTTTATAAAAAAGAAAATCTTTTAAACGGAATTTCCGCTTAAAAGATTTCTTAAACCGTTAAAGGTGCAACAC
>CAKQMM010000090.1 GCA_934254755.1 uncultured Clostridia bacterium | reverse complement strand
AGCTACGACTACGGCGACGAATTTACGAAAAACGTTTTGGCGGAACTTGACGATAACTTAAAGCGGATACGGCACCACGCCTGTATAGCCGTAATATCGGGCAATAACGAAATAGAAGAATTCGTGCTTGATAACGGGTGGGAGCGAAAAGGATATTTAGAGCTTTTCGAAAAAAACATTCCCGAACTTGTAAAAGAAATTTGCCCCGAAATACCTTACGTTCCGTCGTCGCCGTCGGGATTCGGGAATTTTGAGGAAACGACGAACGAGAATTACGGCGATAGCCATTACTGGCAGGTTTGGCACGGAAATTTGCCGTTTTCGGAATACAGAAATCATTATTTCAGATATTTAAGCGAATTCGGATTTCAGTCCTTTCCGTCCTTAAAAACGATAAAAGAGTTTACCGTCGAAAAAGACAGGAACGTTTTCAGCCGTATAATGGAGCGGCATCAGCGCAACCCCGCCGCAAACGGTAAAATTTTAAACTACTTATCGCAAACCTATTTATATCCGACGAGTTTCGAGTCGTTGATTTTTGCGTCTCAGCTGCTGCAAGCCGAAGCTATGCGCTACGCCGTCGAGCATTTGCGCAGAAACCGCGGCAGGTGTATGGGCGCGCTTTACTGGCAGCTTAACGATATTTGGCCGGTGGCAAGCTGGTCGAGTATCGATAGCGGCGGCAGACTTAAAGCCCTTCATTACGTCGCTAAAAGGTTTTACGCGCCCGTAATGATATCGTGCTTGGAAACAGGCGAGTTTTCAACCCGCCGCGACGTTACCGACGAGCGCATTTACGGTTACGAAACGAAAGCGAAACTGTTTGTTGCGAACGATACGTTAAAAGAAGTAAGCGGCACCGTAAAGTGGCGGTTATGCCGTAAAAACGGAGACGTGTTATTGAGCGGCGAAAGCGATTTAACCGTTCCGCCGCTGTCGGTAAAAAGTCTTGACGAGTTGGATTTTCATAAAACGAACGTGGATGAAAACTATTTCTTTTTCGAATTTTCGACAGATAAAGAAGTCGTATCTAAAGGCAGCGTTATTTTTACAAAGCCTAAGTGTTTCGATTTTGAAAACCCGAACCTTAAAGCGGAAAGAAAAGGCGACGAAATCTGCATAACCGCGTCGTCCTACGCTCAGTACGTTACCGTTTCGAGCGAAGACGAAGATATCGTTTTAAGCGACAACTGTTTCGATATGGAGCGTGGCACCGTTACCGTTAAAATACTGAAAGGAAACCCCGAAAATTTGTCGGTAAAGTCTGTTTACGATATAAGATAAAAAACGCGCTTCGGCGCGTTTTTTAGTTGAGGTTATTTATTTGGTTACGGATAGTCGTTATTTAAAAAGATGCGGCTTATTCTTTATTTATAAATTTACCGTATACGGCGTTTGAAGCCCTGAATTCGGTCGGGGTAACGCCGTATTCTCGTAAAAACGATTTATTAAAATAACCGGTAGAATAAATTCCGCTGAGTTCCGCGATTTTCGTAACCGTAAAAACGGAGCTTTTTAACAGCGCGCACGAGTAGTCGAGTTTGTTTTTTAAAAACACTTTGTTCGGGGGCGGAAGGTTTTCTTTTTTGAAAAGACGGGTTAAGTGTTCGTGAGTGCACGGCATTTTTTTAAAAATTTCTTTCACGCTCAATTCAAAATTCGTCGGATCTTTCAGTTCTTTTAAAGCGTCGGCGACCAATACGTTTTTAACTTCGCGGGAAAAACTCGGCGAAAGCTTTCGTTCACATGCTTTAATGATGATTTTACTCGCCAAAAGTTTAACGGCCGAGTTTTGCGTTTCCGCGTCGTTCGTGCCCGCGCTTGCGGCTGTGAACAGAGCGTTGTATTCGTAAGAATCGCGTTTGCTTACCGAAAACCCTATCGACGGCGCGGGAATAATGTCTTTACGCGGATCAAACCCGTAAAGGCGGCAGGAACTATCAAAAAACGGTTCGGATATGTTAAAATTCATTAAAAGCACCGAAAAAGAGCCGTTTCGTTTTACGGTATGCGCCGTTTCGGGGCGCAAAAAACAAACGTCGCCGGTTTCCATAACCGTATCTTGTCCGTTTACCGAGTGTATCAGGCTTCCGCTGCGAATAAACATAACTTCGTAAAAGTCGTGATTATGTTCGTAAGGGTAAAGTTCGCTTTCGTTGTTGATAAATACGTTTACGTCGGGCGTTACCCCGTTTTTTTCGGGGATCATAAGAAGCCTTACCGAAGATTTTTTTTCCATACGCTAATTATACCTTGACAAACGAATTTTTACAAGCGTCGTCGAAAATAAAAGTTAAGAACTTTTAATTCCGTAATTTGCAAAAAAAACGAACCGACAGTCGTTGAAAAAGGCGGTTTCGCGTGTTATTATTGTATATATAAAGGAACCGGCGATGAACAATAAGTATTTTAGCGAAAATATAAGGGCGTATCTCGATAAGATACGAAGCGACAGCGTAAAGCAGGGCGGCGAAGCGATTAAAAGCGACGCACAGGCGATAAAATGCCTTATCGATAAAATAAGCCTCCGCGTAGAAGACGGCGGCGTTTCTGAAAGGGCGGTGCGCAAATGGCTAAGCGGCGAAAGTCTGCCCGAAGCGGGAACGCTTATTATTTTATCCGAAATAACGGGCGTTTCGGTTGACGAATTGCTTAAAGATAAAGCGATCGATTGCGGAATTTTGCCTAAGTGGTACGCAGACCTTAGCGAAGAGTCCAAAAAGATATTAACGCTCGCGCTCGAAGCGTATAAAGAAAGCGAACTGCCCGTTTTTGACAACCGAAAAATTCAGTTGGCGGAGATGCTTAAGCTTCCGGAATTTAAAAAAGCGTGCAATTTTACGGGTACGGACGAAGACGCGGATAATCTCCGCGAAGCGGCGTTGCTTTTAAAAGCGTACTTTTATTTTAAAGTCACCGCGTCGGACGACGATCTGGTCATTGCGACCGACAGTCCGCTCAACTATAAAGAAGTGGTTGAAAGGGAAACCAAACGTCACGCGAAAAAGTACCGCGCCGAGCGGATATCCGAATGGGTTACGAAAAACCGCGACGCAAGCCTTGAAAAATACGTGGCGGAACTTCCGAAAATAATAGATATAGGCTATTTTGAAAACGAATTTCCGCTGTCGCCTTTTTATTACGATAAAGTGCAGGGCGTGGATGAAAACGACGAGTTTTACAGCTCGCTTGACGACAGCGAAACGGAAGCCTGGAACGAAGTGCCTTATTGCATAACCGAAAGAACCGATTTGCTTGAAAAATACAAAACGAATTTAACCGTCCGCGCAAGCGAAAGATTTTTAGCGGGGGTGAACAGGCAAATTGCCATAATCGGCAACAAGTATTTTGACGAACTGCAGGATAAAGGGATTGTAATTTACGGTACGCGCTTCGTTAAGTTTTCGATAGGAGACGATTTTTCCCCGTCGGACTCCGATTATCTGCGCGTGGACTTAACGTTTACCGTTGCGGAAGACGAGCTTCGCAAAGTTTTGATTTATAACTACAAACAAAAACTCGAATCCCGCAAACGGGAAATTAAAAAGGCAAGAGACGCCGCCGAACAGTCGGCTAAAATGTGGCGCGACTTGTCAATTAAAATTGATAAGGAGCTTAACTTATGAATAAAGAGAAAATGAAAATCGCCCTTGCCGTATTCGGCGTGGCGGCGATAGTTACGACGGTTGCCCTTGCGCTTAACGTAATCGTTTATTATAACACGATAACGAAGGGCGAGTTTGGGTACGTGCTCCGCGAAGTCTTCAGGAATGGAGAAATAAGAGATTTATTTATACCTATGCTGATATTCGATATCTTATCTGCATTTTTGTGGTTTGCGTGCGTCTTTAACTTTTTAAAGGCAATACCCGTAAAACAAGAAAAAGACGCAAAAGGAGAGTAATTATGGACAAAGAAAGATTGAATAAGGCAAAAAATATGTTTATACTTGCGGCGATGGTGTCGGTTGTTGCGCTGATATTAACGGCGCTCGTTTTTACCGCGGCGAACAGAAGCGCGGCAGGGACACTTTTTATGCCTATGGTTTTGTGCGATCTCGTCGCGGCGTTTTTATGGTGCTCGTTCGTAAGCCTTTTATTGCAGGCACTCCCCGTAAACGACGGGAAAGAAAAGGTTTATAAAGTCGAAGTCGTAAACAAAGAAAAATCGGAAGATAAAAACGGCGACGAAAATTAAACCCGTCGCATAAACAAAATTCGATAAACTTAAAAACCGCCTTTCGGCGGTTTTTGTTTTAGCTTGACTTATTTGGTTATTTTTACCGTTTTGCCGTCGAAAACGTATTCGTAAGAAGAAGTGTTCCAGTAAAGAATATCGGTTGGCTTTTTCCCTGAACGGTGGAAGTTTACGTTGAAAGTTTTCGGCTCGCTCGTTTCGGCGAAGATATTCGCTAAGTTGTCGAATTTGACGGTAAAGTTAAGTTTGCCGCCGTCGGCGTTTTTAAGGTCTGCGCCTTTAAACGTGTAAAGGGTGGTTTCGGTGTAACTTGTCGCAAAGACTTCGCCGAAGGTTATGGATAAAATAAATTCGTCGTCAAGGTCGGCGTCTTTTTCAAAAGTGAAATTGCCTTTTAATTCGTAGCCGTCGGTAAACTTATCGGCTAACTTATAGTTGCAAATCACTCCGTCGTTTTCGACCGAGCCGTCGCCGATAGCAAGCATTACTTCGTAGTCGGACGAGCAGGCGGTTACAAACAACGCCGAAAAAATCACGCAAAGTGTTAAGGTTAAAAACTTAAAAAATTTACTTTTCATAAACGTTTGCTCCTTTATTTTTAAGTTATATACAAAATAGCAAGAAGTATAAGGTTTGTCAATATTTTTTCGGAAATAGAAGCAAGTATTCGTTTGAAATTCACGTTTGCGGGCATACGAAAGCGAACGAAGATTGTTTCTAACCGCTAAATAAAAAGCGAACGGGGTTATTACAAAATAACGATTCCGTGCTTTTCGGCTTCTTCTTCAACGCCGTCGGGCCAAAGGGAAACCTGTACTTCGCCGATGTGCGCTTTTTGAAGAATATACATGCAAAGCCTTGACTGACCTATGCCGCCGCCTATCGTAAGCGGAAGCGTGCCGTTCAAAATATTTTTGTGATATTCGTAGTTAAGTCTTTCAAGCTTGTTTGCGGCGGTAAGTTGCGCCATAAGCGACTTTTCGTCCACCCTTATACCCATACTGGATATTTCGATAGACGAATCTAACACTTCGTCGTAGAACAAAACGTCGCCGTTCAAAGCCCAGTCGTCGTAATCGGGCGCTCTGCCGTCGTGCGGCTTACCGTTTTTAAGCGGGCCGCCTATCTGCATCAAAAATACCGTGCCGTACTTTTTAGTGAGTTCCGTTTCGCGCTGTTTGGGGGTTAAGTCGGGGTAGAGTTCTTCCGCTTCGAGCGTGGTTATAAATTTAACGTTTCTGTTCACGTTAAGGGTTAAGTCTTTAAAACGGGCTTTTGCCATTTCGTTTACATCGGCAATCGCGTCGACTATCGAAATAACCGTGTCTTTTAAATAGTCAACCGTCCTTGTGTTGCGGGTGATGACCTTTTCCCAGTCCCACTGATCAACGTAGATAGAGTGGAAGTTATCCATATCGTCGTCGCGGCGGATGGCGTTCATGTCGGTATATAAGCCGCTGCCCGCCTTAAAACCTGT
>CAKQMM010000089.1 GCA_934254755.1 uncultured Clostridia bacterium | reverse complement strand
TTATAGTTTGGTAAAACCCCTTATAGTTCGGTGTAATAATGCCCGTCTTCGTAAGTATAGAGTTCTTTCATCATTCTTTCGTTTTCTTCTTCAGACTTAATACCGACCATTTCGATAATCTTGTCGCGTATTTGTTTATTAAGCTTTTCTGCGGCTTCGCGCTTATCGAGGGTTAAGTCGGGCATAATCGGCTCGCCGATATGCGCAGTCACAAAGGGGTCTTTTTTATTCCATAAGCGGGATATCCCTTTCCTTTCGCGGAAAGAGTACCCTACGGGAACGATAGGCTTGTTGTATTGGCAGGCAAAGTACGCCGCGCCGCGCTTGAACGGACGGATAGGGACGTAATAGTACCAAAGCCCCGTTTCGGGATAAATATGCACCCACTTGTTTTCTTTGAACACGCCGTCGATGAAGTTGTAAAAGTTTCTGAACAAACTCTTATCCTCGGGGATAGGCACGACGCCCGCAAGCGAGAATACTTTGCCGAATTTGCTCGATACGATTTTCCCCCACGCAGGGACGTTCGGAAAGCCCATTTTCATACACGTGCAAAGGGTGGGAAAGTCCCACAAAAACACGTGGTTGCTGACCGTTATAAAGCCGTACTTTTTAAGCATTTTTTTGTGCCTTTTAAATTCTTTTCTGCCTTCGACTTTAACGTGGTAGCGAATTTTGACGAGCGGCACCGCGACAAGATAGAAAACTATACGGTAGAAAAACTGCGCGATTTTAAAAGTAATTTTTTTAAGCGCGTCATAATAACTGCCGTTAAGTTTAACCTTCCGCGTCTGATTGACGTGAATAATTTGCTCGTCCGTCTTTTTAGGATAAACGTATTTAATTTTCGGAATATACATAATAAAACCCGTCCCGTATCGAAGATATCCCCCTAAAGGCGCCGAGCAGACGCCCGACCGACAGTCAGTTAAAATTATTTCGTTTCTTCGTTGTTTAAAGGTTCGGCCGTCTTTATCTCTTCCGCAGCCTTCGTTTCTTCTGCGGTTTCAGCCGTTTCTTCGCCCTTTTCGTTAAAATTCTTTTTTATTTCGTCGAACTGCTTCTGGGCAAAGTTTCCGACGGACGCACCCGTCTTTTTGATGCCGCCCCAAAGTTTCGTAACCGCTTCGGAACGGATAACCTTTTTGCCAGCGTCCGCAATTTTGCCGCCGACCTTTTCAGCCGCGTCGCCTACCGCGTAAACGGCTTTTTCTACCGCGCCGCCCGCCGTATTCATCGCCTTGCTGTCGGCAATTTTCTTACCGCCTTCAACGACTTTCTGACCGACGTTCTCAGCCGCTTCGCCGACCGTCGACGCCGCTATTTCGACGGCGTTGCCCGCGTCGTTCATCGCTTTGCTGTTCACGACTTTGTCCGCGCCCGCTTTCGCGTTATCTATCGCTTCGCCTACCGCTTCTTTAACCTTTTCGGAAGCCGTGGCTTCTTCTATAGGGGTCGCAACGGGAATTTCGTCTTCCTTTATTTCGCCCAATTCGTTAAGAGGAATTTCTTCCACTGCGGAGTTAACGTTTTTAACTTCTTCCCTTTCTTTTTTGCCGAAAACGCCCTTAACTTTATTTTTTAAATTGTCAAACATATACTGTCTCCCTTAATACGCCCGGCGCGGCGCGCCAAAAGCCCGCCCGCCGAGTTTAAATATATTAAATAATATATCTATTTTAGCGCGTTGTCAATAATTTTGATTAAACCGCGCCGCGATACGCCGAAAAACCGACGATTTAAAGTCGGTTTTCGTTAAAGTTTGACGCTTTTGTTAAGCAAAGAAAAAGCGGCGGGTCAAAATGAAGGCAAAATTCGCGCGACTTTTCCCCACGGCGGAGTAATTTTATCGTTGTTTATTATCCATAAAACGGGAATGCCGAGGGCTAATTTTTCATCGGGGAAAGGCGCATAACCGTCGGTTAAAATTATTATGGCAACCGGTAAATCGTCCGCCATATTTTTGGCGACGTAGTCAAAGATAACTTTAAAGCTCGTTCCGCCGCCGCCCACCGCTTTAATTTTCAAAAAATCTTCAACGTCTTTAAAGGCTTCAGGCTTTATAACCGCCGCGTCGAAAAAGCCGAGCCAACCTTCGAGTTTGCCGGCGAAACAACTTATCGCTCTTTTTATCTCGAAGTAAGCGTCCGATACTTCGTCGTCGGTCATAGAACCGGAAGTATCTATCATAAACAATAATTTTTCAACCCTCTCTTCCGTTTCGGAAAAATCAGGCAATATAAAATCTCCGTCGGCAAATCTCCTGTCCGGAGGAAGAAACCCGTAATCGCACGGCTCCGTCTGCACGAAGTCCGCAAGGACGGCACGCCAATCTACGGCGGACGAAAGCGACTCTTTTAAAATTCTTTTAGCAAACATGGGAATCTTCCCTCTGTTGCGAACGGACGCTCTTATCTCGACCGCCTTTGCCGCTTCCTTTATTCTGTTCAGCCAAACTTCTTTAAGTTCTTCGTTTTTTTCGTTTACCGTTTTCCACTTGGAGTGGTCGTCTTCAAACTTGCCGCCGCCCGGCGCGCTTGAACCGCTCCCCGCCGTGCCGTAGCCGTTACCTTTAAACTTACCGCCGCCGACCCCGTTTGAACCGTTCGTTTTCCCCGCCGAGGAAGATTTTTTTGTTTTATTCCGTATTTCCGGAGAAAGCATTTCGTACACTTCTTCAGCGCTATATTCGTAGCCTTCCTTACCGTTCGGGGCAAAGTGCATACTTGCGACTCCGTGCACGGATATCGAGTCAACGTTCATATCGTTTGCTTTCAATATGTTAGAGTTGACGACTATATCGCACGCAACGTTCGATAAAAACGGGTCGAAAGCGGTAAGCCGCTCGCAATGTCTGAGAGCGACGTGCATAATTTCGTGCTTTAACACAAAATCGGTTTCTTTATCGGAAAGGCTTTCTAAAAACGCGGGCGAAAAATAAATTTTTTCACCGTCAGTCGCCGCAGTTTTTATGCCGGTGTCCAACGCAAACGGCACGTTCATGAGAAGCAAACCGAAAAACCCGTCGTTTATAAGTATTCTCATCCTCGAAAGAATGAGTTTGCGGGCGTATTCTTTTACCTTTTCGTCAGATATTTCCATTTAATAATTTTCCGTATTTACTAAGCCATTTTAAAAACGCGGGAACGTTCATAAGTTTTTCTTTATAACCCTTTTCTATGTCGAAATAGTCTTTAATCAGCGCAACTGAAAAATCGGGCGGCAAAAGCTCTGCGTAGCGTATGGAATTTTCTATTTTGTCGTATTCGTACTTATGCCGCCCCGCATACTCTGCCATCGCCGAAATAAGCGCGTACAGCGCGTCTACGCTTTCGGGCACCCTTCTTTCCTTTCCGTCGAAAATTTTATTTATATCGGGCAGCTTATCGTAGATTTTACACCAACTTTTAAACTCTGCCGCAACCCCCGTTCCGACTAAGCCCGCTATAATTTCGTAAACGCGTTTTACGTCGCCCGACACGAAGTTTAACACGTTGCCGACCATTTCCCACGAACGCGGGGTCGCGAACGCCAAATCGTCGGACGATGGGTCGAATCGGTTAAGATATTCGTTTTTGAACGATAAAAACCCGATAACCGCACGGTTTATTCCCGCCGCCGTCGCCCACTTTTTCCAGGAGTCAAATGTCGGCTTTACGTCGAAGTGCATAAGTCGGTTCGAGAGGGCTTTGGGCATTTTGTACGAAACAGATTTATCCGTCGTCCTGTTGCCCGCGGCGATGACGACGCAGTTTTCGGGCAAAGAGTGTTCGCCTACGCGCCTGTCAAGCGTAAGCTGATACGCCGCCGCCTGAACGCTTTGCGGCGCGGCGGATATTTCGTCCAAAAGCAGTATGTTCACGACGTCGTCTGACCCGTCCATATCGAATATTTTCGGCTTTAACCATACGGCGAATTTTTTATCTTTATCGGCGGAAGGTATTCCGCGTAAGTCTATCGGGTTAAACAAAATCAATCTTACGTCCGTCACGACGCACTTTTTACCCGTCCTTGCGGATATCTCTTTTTTAACGGCGTTTATCGCTTGCGATTTACCGACGCCCGGCGCGCCCCAAAGCATCACCGACGGAAAGGTTTTCAGCGGAACGCCGCCGATTATCAAAGCGGCGTAAGCGTCGGATAAAATTTCTATTATTTTCCCCGTGGAAACGACGGGAACGTTCGATAGGTTTATATCTTTACTCATTTTTTATACCTAATTTCAAATCTAATTCGTTCAGCGTTTTTTTGGCGGCGGATATTTCTTCGGCGTAACTTTCGTTGCGCATAAGCTCTGCGTCTACGCTGAGTTTTCGCGCGTTTATTTCTTTTAATTTGCTTTCAAGCTTCATCAATCTGCCGCTTAAATCGTCGATGACGTTATCGAGCCTCGTTGCGACGCCCAAGTCCGATTTACCTATGTCAACCGTATATCTGCCCGCTCTTTTTAAAATAACGTAAGGGCTTTCTTTCAGCATATCGGCGGGCAAAATCACGTCGAACCCGCGATATTTTAAAAGCGTCCGCTCGCTTTTTTGAAGTTCGTTTTTTTGAAGTTCGCTAAAAACGCGCTCTCTTAAAGCCTTTCGCCTGACTTTATCCCACTCGGCAACGGTTGCGGAGGCGAAAACGGCGTCTTCGCGACAAGTTTTAATCAGCCTTGCCGTTTCTTCCGCTTCTTTAGGAAGGGTTACGGCTTCCTGCTCGAGCTTCATGCGCTCCTCTACGGCTTTTGCCTGCAACGACTTTAAGCGCGACAACTCGTTAGCCGCCTCCACGCGTTTTTTAACGAGCGGGTTGCCCACCGCAAGGGCTTTTACTTCGGCGTAATTTAAAACCGTGTCGGCAATATCGTCGCCGTCGTTTTCTTCAAGCGAGCCCGATAACACTGAAGATATAAACGCCTGTTTCGTTTCTAACAGCTGCCATGAATACGCGTCGAAACTCCCTTCCGTCACGTAGCGAAAAATGTAGACTTTTTCGTTCTCGTTCCCGCGCCTTATAATTCGCCCTTCGCGCTGAACCATATCGGCAGGTCGCCACGGCACGTCGAGGTGATGAAGCGCAATAAGCTTATTTTGGACGTTTACGCCCATGCCCACTTTAAAAGTCGAACCTATCAAAACCCGCACTTCGCCGCGGCGAACCGCCTTAAAAAGTTCTTCCCGCTTTTTATCGGTAGCCGCGTCGTGAATAAAAGCTATTTCGCTTGCCGACACGCCGAAGTTTACTAAAATTCTTTTAAGCTCGTCGTACTCGTTAAAAGTCGGTTTAGGGGTGGACACGTCGCAAAAAACGAGTTGAACGCTCCTTTTCATCGCCGTTTTAAAATAAATATCCGCCACGATTTCGGCACACTTATAAACCTTCGATTCGACGGTGAAATTTGCGTTCGTATCGACTATCCGTAAGTCGAGCGCGGCTTTTCTTCCGTCGTTCGTAATAGCCAGCATGTTATCAGCTGCGCGGCTGACCGCTCCCTTTCTTACCGCGTCCGCACGCCTCGATATATCGTATAAAAAGTCTGCAAACTCAGGCGTTTTTTTAACGACGACGTCAACGTAACCGTCGGTTTTCGGCAACCCGTCGTCTTTTGCAACGCTGTGAAAGTCCGCTATTTGCGATAAAAGCGCCGTGAGTTCGCTTAGGTTATGGAATTTTCTGAACCGCGTTGCTAGCCTGT
>CAKQMM010000088.1 GCA_934254755.1 uncultured Clostridia bacterium | reverse complement strand
CAACATAGGTGCGGGCGGACTTATTTCCGGCATATACACCTATTACACCCGCCACACCGGCGATTATTTAAGTCAGGGCATTTTCTGGATACTTATAGTCGTAGTGGTGCTGGTCGTACAACTCATTCAGGAATTAGGGCTAAAAATAGCCAAAAAAATAGATAAAAGGAGATTACTCAAATGAAAAAACTTTTCACCAAACTTTTCGTACTTTGCGTCACCGGCGCATTGCTTGCGACAACGCTTTTCGGCTGCGGCTCGAAAGCAACCACCTTTGAAGTCTGCGACGACGAGTCTAACGCCGTCCGCGCCTTCCAGCTTTTGGAAGCAAAAGGCGTTATTTCCAAAACTACGGAAGGCGACAACTTCCCCGTGACGGAAGACGGCAAACTCAACCTTTCCGAAGCGAAAAAAACGTGGAAGAGCAAAGACGGTTCCGTCGAAGTAACTCTCGTTGCCGAAAACCTTCTCGTATCTTCTATGCAAGATTACGACTACGCGCTTCTTCCCTGTAACACCGCTTACACCGGCAAAGTTACTTCCGATAAACGCGCCGCCGTTGAAGACGACCCTGTGCAGGTAGCCGGCAAAGCGAACATAATCGCCGCAAGAAAGAGCGATTATGAAACCAACGCCGAATACAAAAAGAAAATCGACGCGCTTACGAACGCTATGCTTTCCAAAGACGTTTCCGATTACTTTAAAGATAAATATCTAGGCGCAATGACTTGCGACGCTTCCACTCAGATAGATTTAAGGACTTCTAAAGACGCAACCCAAAACGGCAACAACACCGAAATTAAAGTTTGCGCGTCCGACGTTCCCCACGCCGAAGTTTTAAACGGCAAGGTTAAAGAATTGCTTGCGGCTCAGGGCTACACCCTTAACGTAACAATTCTTGACTGGACGCTTCAGAACGACCAAGTTGCAAAAGGCGATTACGACGCCAACTACTTCCAGCACGTTCCTTACCTTGAAACTTATCAAGGCTCGGTTGAACTTTTCGCTTCGTGCAAAGTTCACTACGAACCCCTTGGCATTTACTTCGGCAAAGCCAAAGAATGGAAGTATTAAAACGGGTCAAACATTCTTTTTAAGTAGTTATTTCTAAAGAATGTTTTCCCTAAAATAAAAAATTCACAAATATTTAAGCCTATTGTCTGAACGCTTGAACCCGAAATTCGGGTTGAGCCGAGCGGGAATAAATTCCCGTTCGGCTAAGCGTAACGGCATATTTAAAAAATTTAATTAAAAGCAGGCTTGCCAAAATACGGCTCGCCCGAAAGGAGAATTTATATGTCTAAAATTTATAAAACTGCCGACGAACTTATCGGCAACACTCCGCTTCTCGAACTTACTCATATTGAAAAAGAGCTTGGTCTTAAAGCAAAACTTGTCGCGAAAGTTGAATACTTCAACACCACGGGTTCGGTTAAAGACAGAATCGCCAAAGCGATGATAGAAGACGCCGAAAAAAGCGGCAAACTTACCCCCGGCGCAACCATTATAGAACCCACTTCCGGCAACACCGGCATAGGCATTGCAAGCGTAGGCACCGCTAAGGGCTATAAAGTAGTTATAGTTATGCCCGAAACGATGTCCGTCGAGCGCAGGCAACTTATTAAAGCTTACGGCGCGGAAATAGTTCTGACCGAAGGCGCGAAAGGCATGAAGGGCGCGATAGCTAAAGCCGACGAACTCGCCGCCGAAACGGGCGGAGTGGTGCTCGGTCAATTCGTGAACCCCGCTAACCCCAAAGCTCATTACGAAACGACGGGTCCCGAAATATGGAAAGATACCGACGGCGAAGTGGATATCTTCGTTGCGGGCGTAGGCACGGGCGGCACTATAACGGGCGTAGGCAAATATTTGAAAGAGAAAAAAGGTTCGGTGAAAGTCGTTGCGGTTGAACCCGAAACTTCTCCGGTGCTCAGCAAAGGAGTTGCGGGCTCGCACAAAATTCAGGGCATAGGCGCAGGCTTCGTTCCCGCCACGCTCGACACTAAAATTTACGACGAAGTTATCCCCGTCGCTAACGAAGACGCTTTTATAACCGGTAAACTGGTCGGCAAAAAAGAAGGCGTTCTGGTCGGCATATCCGCGGGCGCGGCTGTTTACGCGGCGATTAAGCTCGCTAAAAAAGAAGAAAACGCCGGCAAAACCATCGTCGTTTTATTTCCCGACAGCGGCGACAGATATTTATCTACCGCACTGTTTCAGGATTAGCGACTAGCGGTTAGCGGGTAGAGTGCGATAAGTCTTGCCCGCCTTGTGTAAAGGCGGGTGGCACGGCAAAGCCGTGACGGAAGGATTGTCAGTTCTACATATAAAACGGAAGGAACAAGCCCCTTCCCTACGTTAAGTCTGCAGGTTATATCAAAAATCCGCCCTTAATAAACTTCATCTTCGTTTCCGCGAAACTTTTCGCTTATTCTCGGGGCGACAGGTTTTGACGCGCCGTCATTCTGAGCGAAGCGAAGAATCTCCGCGGAAGCGAACGCACGCTAAGCCTCCGGCAATTTGCAAGCAAAAGCCCTTAATAGTAAAAAAACGTTATAAAAAGGCAGGCGTTAAACTAAAACGCTTGCCTTTTTTATTTGTGGGACTACAATAGTGTTGATATGTGGATATTAACGGCTTTGCTTTCCGCACTATTTGCGGGGGTTACTTCGATTCTCGTCAAACTCGGCGTAAAAAACACCGATTCAGACGTCGCGACCGCTTTAAGGACGGGCGTGGTGCTCGTTTTCGCCGTGCTGATGACGCTTATAGTCGGCTCGTTTCCGACTATTAGCGCGATAACGGTTAAAGAGTGGATATTTTTGATTTTATCGGGGGTGATGACGGGCGCGTCCTGGATATGTTACTTCCGCGCGCTTTCGACGGGCGACGTGAACAAGGTTGCCCCGATTGATAAATCGAGCGCGCCTTTAACCGCGCTTATAGCGATAGTCGTTTTTTCCGAAACGCACAGGCTGTGGCTTAAACTTATTTCTATCGCCGTTATTTTTATCGGCACCGTTATGATGATCGAAAAAAAGGACGTCGAAAGAGCCGAAGGCAAAAAAAGTTGGTTTATATACGCCGTTTGTTCGGCGGTGTTTGCGTCGCTAACTTCCGTTTTTGCAAAAATAGGCTTGAAAAACGTAGAGTCAAACTTAGGCACGACTATCCGCACGGCGGTTGTGCTTATAATCGCGTGGGCGATAGTTTTCGCCCGTAAAAAGACGGCGGATATAAAAACCATAAACAAAAAAGAACTGCTGTTTATCCTTCTTTCGGGGATAGCGACGGGCGCGTCGTGGCTATGCTACTATAACGCCGTCAAAACGGGGGTTTTGAGCGTAGTCGTTCCGATAGACAAGTTAAGCGTGCTTATAACGGTTGCTTTTTCGACGGTTGTGTTAAAAGAAAAATTAAAACCGAAAGCGTGGGTCGGCTTGTCGCTGATAGTCGTTTTCACTATAATAATGGCGCTGTTTTGTTAAACAAAATAAAGGGCGGGTTGAATTCCCGCTCTTTTTTAATGCCGTTTTTTATTTAAAAGTTTTTTGCGCGGGTGAAACTTAAAAACCCGTCTTTACAAAATCTTTACGTTTACTTTACCGTAGTATGGGTGTAAGCGCAAAAAATAAAGGATACAATATAGGCGTAAAAAGGAATGGCTGTGCATTCCGTTCCACCAACATTTTTGCGGGCAATAAAGCGATTTATGCGGCGTTAAACGCCACTCGTAGTACGGCAAGTACAACTTCGGGCGTTTGCCTTGCCTAAACGAGCCGCAAGCGGTCGCTTTCTCAACCGCAAAAACACAAAGTGCCTTACGGTAGTTGTTGGAAAGAAACGCACCGCCTATAGAGAAACAAAAAAGGAGAACAAAATTATGAAAAAGAAATTATTTGCAATTTTAGCGGTCGCAATGTCCGCGGCAATGGGATTAACGGCTTTAACCGCTTGCGGAAGCGGCTTTAAAGCGGATAAACAAATCACGGTTATCGCTCGTGAAAACAGCAGCGGCACCCGCGAAGCGTTCGATACGGTCGTAACCGACGGCGAACACTTTCTGCAGGAAAAAGACGCAAGCGGCGCGAAGGTTTACTACACCACCGATACCGCTTCCGTTCAGAACAAAACGGGCACCGTCTTAAGCCAGGTTGCAACCGATAATCAGGCGATAGGTTATATATCGCTCGGCTCGGTTGACGATACGGTTAAGGTTGTTAAGGTCGAAGGCGTTATGCCGTCGAAAGAAACGGTTCTTGACAAATCGTACAAAATTCAACGCCCCTTCGTCGTTATGACGAGCACGAACGTTGAACTTCAACCCCTTGCAAAAGACTTCTCCGACTTTTTAAGGAGCGGCAGCCTTCAGAAAATTTGCGACGACGACGGCGTTATCTTCTTAACCGACCCCGCGGCTCGCGCAAACCAGGGCAAAACCGCAATAGCGGTGGGAACCTTCGCTAAACAATCTGCGTTTCCTTCCGGCGACAAAGTGGTTATCCGCGGCTCGACTTCGATGGAAAAGGTTATATTCGCCGCGGCGAAAGCTTACGCAGACCTTTACCAGGTAAAAGCGGACGACGTGTTCGATATTCAGCTCGAAGGTTCGTCTAAGGGCGTTAAAGCGGCGCAGGAAGACGCTAAGGGCAACGTGGTAGGCTTATCTTCCGCAAAAGTCGAAAAAGACGGAATCGAAAGTTTCAATTTGTGCTTGGACGCGGTTGCGGTTATAGTCAACAAAAATAACGACGTAACGAGCGATTTAACCCTTAAACAGCTTTACGAAATTTACACCGGCAAGGTTACCAAATTCAGCGAAGTTAAATAATCATACCCCCTATATAACACGAAATCGCGCCGTCAGACTTTTTGTCTAACATCGGCGCATTTCGCATAAAAGGTAAAAATTATGACTAAAACCAAGTTAAAAGACAGAGCGGGCAGAGTCGTGTTTACGGCTGCGGCAATAGTTACGATAATTTGCGTCGCGGCGATATTCGTATTTTTAATAATAAAAAGCGTACCCGCCCTCAATAAAATAGGTTTCTTCGGGTTTTTATTCGGAGATAAATGGATGCCCGACAGGGACGCGACTTACTCGTCGCCAAGCGGAAAGTACGGCATATTCACGATGATTTGCTCGTCGCTTGCGGCAACTTTGGGCGCGATGCTTGTCGGCGGTACGATAGGATATTTTACCGCAGTGTTCATCGCCTATTATTGTCCTGAAAAATTAAAGCGCATATTCACCGCGGTTATAAACCTCCTTGCGGGCATACCGTCGGTGGTGTACGGCTTTTTCGGAATAACGTTTTTACTCCCGCTGCTTGCAAATATCGCTCCGAACAACGGCAGCGGCTTACTCGCGACGGCTATCATTTTGGGGATAATGATTCTCCCCACCGTCGTTTCCTTATCAAAAACCAGCCTCGAAGCGGTGCCGAAAGCTTACTACGAAGGCGCGGTTTCTCTCGGCGCAAGTAAAGATAGAGCGGTGTTTTCGGTAATGTCGCCGGCGGCAAAGTCGGGCATAACCGCGTCGCTCGTTTTAGGCGCGGGCCGCGCGATAGGCGAAACGATGGCGGTCGTAATGGTGGCGGGGAACTCCGTCGCATACCCGAAAGGCTTGTTTTCGTCCTTCCGCGTGATGACCGCCAACATAGCGGTCATCACGCGGAAGGACGAAAAC
>CAKQMM010000087.1 GCA_934254755.1 uncultured Clostridia bacterium | reverse complement strand
CCCTTACCCTTATAACGCCGAATTCGGGGTCGCGAACGATAATGGGGTTTTGGGTGCCCCACTTAACGTCGGTAAACTGTTTAGTGTTGATAAAGTAAACGTCAAGCGTGATGGGAGTTTCGAATTTGTACTTCCACGCCGCAAGTTTAGTAAGTATCGGGAAAATTTCCGTCTTTAAGTTATACAAACCGGGGCCGAAAACGTCCGCAATCTGTCCTTTATAAACGAAAACCGCACACTGCGATTCTCTTACCGTAAGGGTAGATTTATCGTTGACTTCTCTGCCCGATTTTTTAAAAGGGTATTTGTAAACAAGGGTATTTCTGCTATCGTCAGCCCATTCGATATTAAGCCTGAATAAAGCCATATTATCCTCCGCCGCGTTTAAAAAACGCCTTTATTTAAAAAGTATATGTAAAACTTTTTATTCGTAGATAAGTATACCACACATTTTCTACTTTTACAACAATTTATTTTTAATTTTCACCAATGTTTCGGCGTAAAAGGCAAACGCTTGCTTGAAAACGCAACCGTTTACGCTATTTTGCCCGCATAAACTCAAAAATCGCGCCGTAAAACGCCGAATATTTCTTAGGGAAAATAGTTAATGATAAAGAATGTTTTCCCTAAGCAAATAAAAAACGCCGAACGAGTTGTTCGACGTTTTTAAACTTTTTAATCTTAAATTAAGCAAGTTCGGCAACTGCGCCGGCTTCTTTAAGTTTAGCAACCATTTTTTCAGCTTCTTCTTTCTGAACGGCTTCTTTAACGTTGCCGAGTTTTTCAACCATGTTCTTAGCTTCAACAAGGCCAAGACCGGTGATTTCTCTAACCGCTTTGATGACGGCAATTTTGTTGCCGCCGATTTCTTTAAGAACGACGTTGAATTCGGTCTTTTCTTCAGCGGCAGCGGCTGCGGGAGCAGCACCTGCAGCGGCAACTGCAACGGGAGCAGCTGCGCTTACGCCGAATTCTTCTTCGATTGCTTTAACAAGGCTGTTGAGTTCAAGAACAGTCATACCTTTGATTTCTTCTATCATTTTTGCGATATCCGCCATTTTTATATCCTCTCTTTAAAATTTATTTTTTAGTTCCGAAAAACCGCTGTGCGATTATTCGGCAGATTTTTCCGCAACTCTGTTAAGAGCAACGGCAAGCCTTCCGATAAGGTTCTGTAAAGTTCCTGCAAGTACGCCGTAAAGCGCTTCTTTGGAAGGAATTTTAGCAAGTTCCGCTACGCCCGCTTTATCAACGTATTCGCCGTTGACGTACGCGCTTTTTGCGGAAAGTTTATTATCGAACTTCGTAGCGTTATCCGCAACGACTTTCGACGCGCCCGTTTCGTCTGCGCCGAACGCAATCGCCGTAGTACCGTTAAGGTCTGCGTCGAAAGCCGTAACGCCGAGTTCGTTGAACGCTTTTCTTACAAGGGTGTTTTTAAGCACTTTGTAGTGGCATCCGGCTTTTCTGAAATCGTTTCTGAGCGCGGTGTCTTCTGCAACGGTAAGACCTTTATAGTCAACCAACACAACCGACTTAGATTCGCTTATTTTCGCCTTGATGTCTTCAACAATCTGTTTTTTAGCCTCTAAATTAGCCGACATTTTTTACCTCCGTTATTATTTTGCCGCCGAAAAAAACCGTCTTATCGCCGAAATAACGCGAAAAGACGGTCAAAATCAAAACCAACGTGTTACCTCGGCGGGCGTAAACCTTAGTTTACTTAAAAACCTGCTTTCTTCGGCTATTTAATTATGCGATGATTGTAACACGTCGCAAGTTTTTTGTCAAACGATTTAAACTACTTTATCTCGTTTGGTAAAATTAGTTTTTGGCAACGACTTTAACGCCGGGCCCCATCGTGCTTGCAACCGCAATGCTCTTAATGTACTGACCTTTTGAAGAAGCCGGTTTAGCTTTAACGATAGCGTCAAGCAAAGCGTTGTAGTTTTCGATAAGTTTTTCTTTGCCGAAGCTCTTTTTACCTATCGAGCAGTGGATAACCGCGGTCTTGTCGAGCCTGTACTCAACCTTACCTGCTTTAACTTCTTTAATAGCCTTTTCAACGTCCATGGTAACGGTACCGCTCTTGGGGTTGGGCATTAAGCCTTTGGGACCCAAAATTTTACCGATACGACCGACCACGCCCATCATATCGGGGGTGGTAATCATAACGTCGAACCCGAACCAGTTTTCTTTCTGGATCTTAGCGATCATATCTTCCGCGCCGACGAAATCTGCGCCCGCTTTTGCGGCTACGTCAGCCTTATCGCCTTTCGCGATAACTAAAACTTTCTGCGATTTGCCCGTGCCGTTGGGAAGGACGATAACGCCCCTGACTTGTTGATCGGCTTGTTTCGGGTCAACGCCGAGTTTTACGTGGAATTCGATAGTTTCGTCAAACTTAGCTTTAGCGGTGTTTAAAACGATGTCCATCGCTTCGGATATGTCGTATTGTTTGGCAGTGTCGAAAGACTTAATGCTTTCGGCATATTTTTTTCCGTATTTCATTTATTAGAATCCTCCTTGTGGTACGTTCGAGATAACTCTCTCCCACCCTGTATTTTAGTCTTCGACGGTGATACCCATGCTGCGAGCCGTGCCTTTAATCATGCTCATGCAAGCTTCGAGCGAAGCGGCGTTCGTATCGACCATTTTGGTTTTAGCGATTTCTTCGACTTGAGCTTTCGTGAGTTTGGCAACCTTCGTTTTGTTGGGAGCCGCGCTTGCCGTTTCGATTCCGCAAGCTTTCTTAATGAGATCGGGAACCGGGGGGGTCTTTAAAATAAAGGTGAACGAACGATCCTGATAAATCGTTATTACGACGGGGATAACGTAACCCATCTTGTCTTGAGTTTTTGCGTTGAACTCTTTAGTAAAACCGGGTAAGTTTATACCGTAAGGTCCGAGCGTGGAACCGACCGGGGGACCCGGGGTTGCTTTTCCGGCTTGTAACTGAAGTTTAACTACAGCAGTAACTTTTTTAGCCATAAAAATTCCTCCATACTGTGGTGAATATCAAAACGCCATAGAAAATTTAGCGTTTCTCCCACTTATTCTTAATGCGGCTTAGCGCAGTAAGTTCAAAATTATTTAACTTTTTCAAGCTGAACGTAATCTACTTCGACTTCCGTTTCGGTGTTGAACATTTCAACTTTAACTTTTGCTTTTTGAGATTCGGGTTTAAGATCCAGAATTACGCCCTCGAAGTCGTTAAGCGGACCCGATATGATTTTAACCCTGTCGCCTACAACGTAATCTACGTTTTCAACCTTGACTTCAAGGCGCATACGCTTAACTTCGTCGTCGGTAAGCGCAAGAGCTTTACCCTGCGGACCGACAAAGCCCGTAACGCCCCTCGTGTTAGTTATCAAATACCATAAATAGTTCGAGTAAACGAGTTTGATGAAGATATAGCAAGGCAAAATTTTGCGAAGGACGACCTTCTTTTTGCCGTTCTTTTCTTCGATGGTTTCTTCCATAGGAATTTTAATTTCGAGAATCTGCTCTTGAAGGTTATTGTTTTCGATAACCTTTTCAAGCGTATCCTTAACCATCGCTTCATAACCCGAATAGGTATGAACCACGTACCATTTAGCCGTTTCGCCCATACGCTCTCCTATTTAGCAACGCTGGTGATGAGTTTAAGCAGTTCGCCAAGACCCAAATCCATAAGCGTTATAACGACTGCGAAGCAAAGCACCACGCCGAGGACTATCGCCGTTTGTTTAACGACGGTCTTAGGCGACGGCCACGTAACTTTCTTTATTTCGGAAAAAACTTCTTTGATTTTTCTGCCCATGCGTTTAAAAACGTTGGGTTTTTTATTCTTTTTAGATTTTTTCGCGTCAGCTTTCGCGCCGGTTGAAACCTGTTTGTTCTTATCTTCCATTTTATACCTCTTGCGGCGTAAAACGCCTTAGGAACTTTAAACGCTTAAAGAATTATTTCGTTTCTTTGTGAGCAGTGTGTTTCTTGCAGAAAGGGCAATATTTATTGAATTCAAGCCTGTCGGGATTATTCTTTTTGTTCTTGTAAACGTCGTAATTCCTCTGTTTACATTCGGTGCAGGCAAGCGTTACTCTAACCGTGTTTCCTTTAGCCATTTTTTAAATCCATCCTAAAAAATTAACACCCCAAATTTCGGAGTGCTTTACTATTTTAGCCTATTAACGCCGTTATGTCAACGATTTTCACCGCTTTTTTGAGAAAAATATTTTTTATATGTGTTGTGCGCCCGTTACGCACGCGCGCGAGGGTCGAATAACGTCGAAAACCGCCTTAAAACTCGCCCCGCGCTAAAAAAGTTGCGTTCTTTGTTTTAAAGTGGTAAAATAGTTCGCATGAAAATAGTAATAGTGGGTTGCGGGCAGATAGGCCTTGCAATCATAAAAAGCTTACTCAACGAAAAGCACGACGTGCTTGCGATAGATTCTAACCCCGCAGTCGTCGAAAGCGTTATAAACTCGCTCGACGTTATGGGAATATGCGATAAAGGCGTAACCTACACCAAGCTTAAAGAAGCGGGCGTAGACAAAGCCGATATATTCATCGCTATGACCGACAGCGACGAGATAAATATGGAAACATGCTCCGTCGCGAAAGCTATGGGCGCGCGCCACACGATAGCGCGCATACGCGGCAACGAGTATAACGAGCCCGAAAACCTTTCGTTTATAAAAGATCATTTCCGCATTTCTATGGTAATAAACCCCGAAAAATCGACGGCGGAAGCGATTTACAATATGCTGCGCATCCCCGCGGCGACTTACGTTGAAATGTTTGCGGGCGACGAAGTGGAGATGATAGAACTGCCCGTCGGCAAAAACCCGCAAATAACGGGCGTAGAATTATATAAACTGCGCAAAAACTATCAGCAAGCCTTTCTTATTTGCGGCGTGAACCGCGGGGGCGATTTCTTTATCCCCGGCGGCGCGGACGTTATAAACGAGGGCGATAAAATCGCCGTTATCGTATCTAAGCGCGACGAGCAAAAACTTTTAAAAGAACTCGGCTTTATAACCAAACCCGTTAAGGACGTAACGATCGTCGGCGCGAGCAAAACGGCAATTTATCTTACCGATATGCTCTTAAACGGCAAATACGGCGTTAAACTTATCGAAAAAAACCGCGACAGGTGCGTTGAGATAGCAAAAACGTTAAAACGCGGCGCGGTGGTTATAAACGGCGACGGAATGTCGCAGGACTTAATGAACGAAGAAGCCGTGGGCAAAACCGACGCGATAGTTCCGCTTACGGGGAAAGACGAAGAAAACATTTTAATGAGCGTGTACGCGAACTCTTACGGGTTTTTAAAGGTCGTGCCGAAGATAAACGAACAACAACTCTTTACGATTGCCGACAGTTTAAACATTAAAAACTACGTTTCGCTCCAAAAAACGGTGGCGGACAAAATAAAGCGTTACGTCCGCTCGCTCGACGCGCCCGCCAGCGCGAAAATCAAAAAACTTTACTCGATTTTCGACGGACTTGCCGAAGCCGACGAGTTCGAGGTTTTATCGGACTTTCCGTTCGACGGCGTTCCGCTTAAAAACCTTGAATTCAAGAAAAAAGCCCTTATCGCGAGCGTGGTGCGCGGCAAAAACGCCTTCGTACCGGGCGGCGACGATTATCTTACGGCAGGCGACTTCGTCATAGTCGTGTCATGCGATAAAATAACCGACCTAACCGACACAATAAGGC
>CAKQMM010000086.1 GCA_934254755.1 uncultured Clostridia bacterium | reverse complement strand
GTGTTTTCCTGATCGGCAACTCCGTCAACTCCCGTAAAGTCGGGGATAGTCATATACTTGAAGTTTCTTTTGCCGTAGCCGTTGATATCCTGCTGGGGTTCGCCGTTGAAAACGTCGCGGGATTCTTGTTCCCAGTAACTGTTTTCAACGAACATAGCTATTCTTTTGCCGTAACGCTTGCTCTGAATAAATTCGCGCTGAGCGGTTGTGTGGGTGTTTCCGCCCGAAGGAACGGCTTTAGTAGAATAGTTGTCGGTATTGGAAGTGATATCGTAAAACGCTTTGATAGCGGCTTTTCTGCCTTCCTGATTTAAAAGTTTAAGATAGTCGTTTTCGGTAACGTCGCCGATTGCGGGATCGGAGCCGTTTAACGAATAGTTGAGCATATAATCGTCGTAACCTTCATAGTTTGCCCAAATTACGTTGAACAATCTTGAAATCTGATAGGTGCTGGGAGATTCCGCCCACGTAAAAGGAATAAGACCTTTATCTCTTATGCCCGCTAAAAGGGTAAGGAAGTCGCTCCAGGTGTTGGGAAGCCCGTCGTCTTCGGTACCGTATTTGCCGTCGGGACCCGTAGAACAATTGCCCGCAGCGATATCCGCCGCATTCGCGCCGATGGTTCCCGCTTTGGTCATAAACAGTTTTTGTTCGTCAAAAAGGTCGGCGTCGTAGATGATGCCCGGGACGGAAAGCATAAACGGCACGGCGTAATATTTACCGTCGGCTTTTTTGAACACGTCTGAATAGCCGTCGAGCATGGTGTCCTCGATGGACTGCGTTGCGGTTTTGCCGGTATCTTTTGCGATTTCGCCGTTCTCGTCAAGATATTTCTCGGTCATGACGTCGGTCACGTCCGTGAAAAGTTCGGCGGAAGTGAACGCTTCGTAGTCGCCGGTATTGAGAAGATACAGCACCGGCTGATAGTCTTTCATAGAAGTAAGAAGCTGCGCGGGGTTAAACTCGGTGTTCTTCTTCGTCGCGCGTAAAACGACGCCCGTCTTACCTTCTTCAAAACTTTCGTTAGCGTAATACGCCTCGAAGTCTTTCTTCATTTCGTCAAAATAAGTCGTCCCGAGACCCGCATTGAAAACGCCTACGTCAACGTAGGTTTTGGTGGGATCTTCTTTTTCGCTGCCACCGCCGCCGCAAGCGGTTAAACTTGCGCACGTTACGGCTGCCAGAAGCGATGCGACGACCAACTTAAATTTTTTCGTCATTATTGTTTCCTCCTGATTTTTTTAAGTTTTAGGTTTTTATCGGCGCGTTAAGCGCGATATTTTTTACAGATAAATTATTTATATATATTGTTTACGGCTGCTACGCTTGTGAGCGTAGCAGCCCGCGTTTTAAATAAAGAAAACGCGGCGCGCGTCGAATTTATTTTCGGGATAAACCCCGCAATTCGGCGCATAATAACCCTATCCTAATTTAATTTTATCTGTTATACGTATTTCGTTCAATCACTACTTTATTGTAGTTCACTGTTTTTTTATTATAGGTTTTGGGCGCAAAAGCCGTAAATTTTTTGGCGTTTTGCGCATAACTACCGTTAAATAACGGGCATTTTTGCCGAAAATATTGACAAAACCACGCATAATGGATAAAATAATGCTATGAAATCACCCGTCGTAAAAAAATTGATATCAAAATTGCCGCCCGACGAAATCACCACTTTTTTGTGGGACGATAACAGCGTTCTGCACCGCCACAGCGACTGGGAATTTACTTCCGCCGTCGACGGGAAAGGCACGAACATAGTAAACGGCACGCATTATCCGTTAATGCCGGGGGACTTTGTTTTGCTTGGCCCGCAACACGTGCATCAATACGTTTCCGACACGCCCATTCAGCGGCGCGACGTTTGCATCGCCACCGAAAAGTTAGAACAGCTTTGCGGAACATTGTCGCCCACCCTTTACGCTACGCTTTGCCGCCAGGAAAAGCCGATTGTTATCCACTTAAGCCTGGAAACGTTTTCTGAGCTTCATAAGAGGCTTTGCAACCTTAACGTGTTCAATTCCGACACCGAGCATACTCACGCCGTTTTATCGTCGATAGTCGTCTATCTTTTAGGGCTTTACGTAGAGCACAAGTCCGAAAAGCGCATACCCGAAAGCATACTGTCGTTTTTGCAACAAATTTCAACGCCCGACGTTTTTTCGCTGAGAATAAACGATATTATCGCGCTGAGTTCTTACTCTCACTCGCACTTTATTAAAATTTTTAAAAAATACGTCGGCAAAACGATTATCGAGTACGTGACCGACCTTCGCATCGCTTACGCCGCCACCCTTTTATCTTCGACCGACTTAAACGTTATTACCATTGCGTCTAAGGTGGGGTACGATAACCAGTCGTTTTTCGCGCAAAAGTTCAAAAACAAATATAACCTTTCGCCGCTCGAATATCGTAGCTCCGTCCATCACGACGATTAGACCGCCCCGCTTTAATTTAAACCGCCAAATTTACGCCTTGAATACGGCAACCGTTTCGTTACCCGTTTTTGTTAAAGATATAAGTTCGCCGCAAGATTTATCTATTTCATAATGAACGCCGTCCGCCGCTTTGACTATAAGTTTTACGGCGGCGTTTTCATATTTCCAAAAAACCGATATCTTGCCGCCCTTTAACCTCGTTTCGCCGCGGGCGTAAGATAAATCGCGGTTAAACGACGGGGATATTACGACCGTTTCCGTATCGGGCGATAATTTTATGCCTAAAACGTAAGAATAAAGCCACTCCGTACACGAACCCAAACTATAGTGGTTGAAAGAATTCATTTCGGGGTCTTCGAACCCGTCTTTTTCGGTGTAGCCGTTCCAGCGTTCCCAAACGGTGGTCGCACCCTCTTTAAGCATATATCCGAGCGACGGAAATTCCGTGCGGCGGATGAGTTTATACGCAAGCTCCGCTTCGCCTATATCGCAAAGCACGGGGAGAATAAACCTGCTGCCGATAAACCCCGTCGTTAAACTGTCGCCTTTTTTATGCACGGCGGCGGGGAGCCTTGCGGCGGTTTCTTCACGCGTTATAAAGCCCGCGGCATAAGCAAAAGCGTAAGCCGTTTGAGTGTCGCTTTTTATGCGCCCGAAGATAAGATAATTATCTCGGAAGGCTTGCTTGCAGTTTTCATAAACGCCCGTATAGTAAGCTTTTTTATCGACTTCGCCCAAAATCTCGCACGTTTTTGCGGTAAGCAAAGTCGAATATCCGAAGAAGCACTGGTTTATAACGTCGGCGTCCGTTTCGCCGTCAATCGACAGCCAGTCGCCGAAGTTGTTGGTTATTTTCGTTAAATAATTTTTGCTTTTTTCGATATAATATCCCACCCACGCTTCAGCCGCGCTCAAATTGTCTTTTAAAACGGACGCGTCGCGGTAGTGAAGGTAGTGGAAGTAGGGCATTACGCAGATAACGTCCCCCCAGCCGGGAACGCCCGCCGTATTGTCGGCAACGGGCATATACAGAGGGACGATTGACGGAACCCTGCCGTCTGCGAGCATATCGTCGCGCACAAGCCCTAAGTAATTTTTAAAGAACAAGTCGCAATTAGCGTTGAACATTGCCGAGTTGCAGAAAACTTCGGCGTCGCCCGTCCAACCGAGCCGCTCGTCGCGCTGCGGGCAGTCGGTCGGAATCGCTATAAAATTGCTTTTTTGACCGTTACGCGCCATTTCGTAAACACCGTTTATAACACCGTCGGAACACTCGAAGCCGCCGTAATATTCAACGTTTTGCGATATGACTTTGCCAAGCGTTTCCAGAATACGCACGCCGCTATCCTTTTTAATTTCGGCGTACCTGAACCCGTGGTAGGTAAACTTCGGCTCGAACACGTCTAAGCCGCCCGACAAAATAAACTCGTCGGTACACTTTGCCCGCCTTAAATTTGCGACGTAAACTTCGCCGCCGTCGAGCATTTCGCCGTACTTGACGACAATTTTATCGCCCGCGTTTCCTTTAGCGGTTATTTTTAAAACGCCCGCAAAGTTACGCCCGAAGTCATAGCGAACGGTCGTAGCGTCTTCATAAATAATTTTTGCGGACAGACTTTCCGTGATGCGGACGGGTTCGCGCGCGTAGTCGGTAAACGGAACGGAAAACTCCGCTATCTTAGCGGGGGCTTTGTTTAAGACTTTGCCGCGGCGGCGCGCGTCTGAAACCTCGCCGTCGAAAAAGTCGGCAAACAAAATATCGGAATCGAGCGTTTCCCAGCTCTCGTCGGTAGTAACGGTTTCCGTTCCGCCGTCGCTATAATAAAGCGTAATTTCGGCGTAAAGCCGCTTTTCGTCGCCGAAAACGTTAGTCTTGTTGCCGTAACCGAGCTTACCCGAATACCACCCGTTTGCTACGGTTACCGAAATTTCGTTTTCCGATTTTATAAATTCGGTCACGTCGTATCGGCAAAGGTCGATGCGCTTTAAATAGTTCGTCCACCCCGGCATAAACAAATCGGGTATTTCATGGCCGTTTATCTGCACGTTAAATATTCCCGTTGCGGTTATTTTAAGTTCGCAACGGGTAAGGCTGCCGCTTGCCGTAAATTTTTTACGGAATATCGGCAAGCCGCTTTTTACGTTATTATCTCTGCGTTTTATCCACATACGTTAGTTTTTAAGCCTTTGTATAAACCTGATATTTCTGTTATTAGTTAATTATATCGTGCGACCGCGGCGTTTATAAAGCACCATTTTATTATCTTCCGCCGTTTTTTGCTTATAAATCGGGCCGGTTTTTATCAGACCCCGCAAAAAAAACGACGCGTAATACTCTTATTTTAGCAACAAACAGCATAATAACAAACAGCATAAAAAAAGAACGGATTCGCCCCGCTCTTTTTGCCGCGCTTGTTTTCACCGAAAAATCGCGGGGCAAAACACCCCGCGATTTTTAAATCCGACGCGATTAAAAGCGGCGGGGCTTAATTTGCCCCGCCGCTTTGTTCCGCTATTACCATTCGTTTTATTTCGCTATTAACGTTCTTTTTCAAACACGTAAGCGTTCTCTATCGGTCCCGCCGTACTTGACGAGCCGTTTTTAACGTTCACCCCGCACGGCGTAACGAATTTCAACCTCCAACCAAGCTCGCCCATTTTGGTTAAAGTGGTACTATAATATATCCTCCCGCCGTAAAGAACTTGCTTTTCTAAATTAAGCTCTTTGATAAGTTCGTCGGATGCTTTGCCCACGAGGTCAATCTCACCGTCTTTACACCCGAAACTCGTTTTTGCCGCGCCGTCGGTAAACTCTAAATAACGATACTGCATATTTTAACTCCTGATTTTTTTTATGAATTAAGCATATCGCAATCTATGCTCCGTTTTAGGTGCGTAGATTGCGGTTTTATAAAAATTCACATTTCGGCATGGCATTTTATAATCTCATCGGAACCGTTAATCGATAGTAAGAACTCGTACGTTTTAAGCGGCGGCAAATTTTTCGTGCCGAGCAACACCTTATAATTATAGTCGCAACTAACCCCGCCGCATAATTTCGATTGACATAGCATTGCCGCCTTTTTAAACCCGTAAAGCGCGTTTTGTACGGACAGTATGATATGCACGCCGACTTTCCACCCGTTTTTTATAATTTCCGCCATCGCTTCTTTAACCGCATACGATTCGTAAGACGGGATAGCGTCGAAAATCAATAAAATTGTCGGCGTGTTTTCTTCTGCGCCGCCGCTTTTTCGCGCCTTTTTAATCGCTTCGAGCCGCGCGCTTATAAGC
>CAKQMM010000085.1 GCA_934254755.1 uncultured Clostridia bacterium | reverse complement strand
AAGCGGTTTTATGTTGCAAAAACAACAAAAAACCGCCCGTTTTGGTACTCCCTGCGGGAATCGAACCCACAACTGCCCCTTAGGAGGGGGCTGTTATATCCATTTAACTAAGGAAGCAAATATTAAATTCCTACTTACTCTATGCATAACCGTTCGCAACATTAACAATACGCAACGCACGGCGCACCTTTACGGTAAGATACATTTTAGCACAACTAAAATTAAATTTCAATCTTTTAGCAGTACATTTTACCAAGATAAAATTTAAAACTTACTTGTACGCGTTAAAAGCCCGGCGGCAACAAAAATAAATGCAAAAAAACAAACGACAAAAATAAAAGGCTTACGGTCAGACCATAAACCCGTTACTCGGTATGCATCACTTAAGAAATATACCACGTCATTCCACGCTATACGTTTTCCGTATATGAGAGCATTTTACGATATAATTATAAAAAAGTCAACCTTATAGCTAACACCGCATTAAAAATAATTTATGTTAATTTCGGTATTATCGTTGACAAAACGCTTTGCTATGGTACAATGAATTTGCGGCTTTACGGCGAAAAATTTCGCCTAAAACTTAAGGTTTCGGGGCGCAAGCCCCGCCCTTTAAAAAAACAAAGCGCGTAGCCGCCAAAATAAAGCGCGACACAGAGGATTTATGGAAAAGTTAAGATTCGGCGTTCAGCTCGACTGTTCGAGGACCGCCGTCAAAAAAGTAAGCGAAGTAAAGAAGTTCGTTGACGCCGTTTCAAAAATGGGTTACAACGCGTTGTACCTTTATATGGAAGACACTTACGAGATAGAAGGCGAACCTTACTTCGGACATCTTCGCGGAAGATTCACCGCAAGCGAACTTAAAGAGCTCGACGCATATTGCGATAAAAAGGGCGTGGAACTTATCCCCGCGATACAGACCCTTGCCCACCTTATGCGCATTTTTAACTGGAACGCGTATAAGCCGCTCCACGATATCGACGACATTATGCTTGCGGGCGACGACAAAACTTACGAACTTATTGACAAAATGCTTGCGACCGCCGCAAAATGTTTTAAAACCCGCACGATAAACATCGGTATGGACGAGGCGTTGCATCTCGGTCTTGGCGAGTACCTTAACAAGTTCGGATATGAAAAGCGTTCTACGATTTTAGCGAAGCATTTAGCGAGAGTTTCAGACCTTTGTAAAAAGCACGGGCTTAACCCCATGTTGTGGAGCGATATGTTCATTAAGGTAGCGAATAACGACGACTATTATCCGCAAAAACCTAACTATAAGGCGATTTCCGAGCAAAAAGCGGGCGTCCCCGACAACGTTAAACTCATTTACTGGGACTATTATCACGACAAAAAAGCGGACTATGAACGCTCTATAAAAATGCACGAGTGTTTGGCGGACGACTTTGTTTTTGCGGGCGGTATACGCACCTGGAACTCCTTCGCACCGCACCAGAAAGCCTCAGCTAAAAAAATGCAAGCGGCGATGGACGTTTGCCGTGAACGCGGCGTTAAAGATATTATCGTCACCACCTGGGGCGACGACGGCAACGAATGTTCTCAATTCACCGCTTTGCCGACTTTGTTGTTTATAATCGAACGCTTTAAAAACGGCTTAACCCGCAAAGAGAGCGACGAAAAATTCTACAAAACGTTCGGCGTTAAGGCTGAAAACTTCTACGCTTTGGACGCGCTCGATTACTATAACGGAATGAACCATCTCGGGTTTTCAAAGATATTCACGTACAACGACCCGATTATGGGGCTTTACGACTACCATATAGAAGAAGGCACGGGCAAATACTATAAATCGCTTGCAATGAAGTATAAACGCATGATTAAAACTTCGGGCGAGTACGGTTATTTGTTTGAAAACGCCTATCGTTTAGCGGATTTTTTATCCGTCAAAACGGAAATAGGCAACGTTACGCGCAAAGCCTACTTATCCGGCGATAAAGCCGCGCTTAAATACTTGTGCGACAAGGTTTACCCCGCCCTTATTAAAAAGCACAACGCTTTTTACGAAGCGTTTAAGACGGTTTGGTTCACCGAAAACAAGCCTTTCGGTTTTGAAATTCACGACCTGCGTTTAGGCGGGCTTAAAATGCGGCTTGAACAGTTAAGAACGCGCGTTAAGGACTATTTAACCGGCAAAATCAATAAAATAGAAGAACTGGAAGCACCCGTTTTACCGTTTGCCGATTTCAACGGTTACGTAAGCGAGTTCCATATTGCGCTTTTATCCGCAAGTTCAGTTGACGGAAGATAAAATCGCCGTAAAAGCCACCCCGCAAAAATTCAACAAAACTAAAACCGCCCCGTCAGATTCAGCCTGACCGAGGCGGTTTTTATGATTAAGGAATAATGAGCGTTATCCCTAATACAACAATTTTGCTTTGTCGGGGAGGTTTAACACGTCGCCGTTGTCGCCGCGGACGGAAAAATACTCCTGATGATAAGTCCTGTGCGGAATAAGATAAACGCGCTTGCCCTTATAAAAGGCGTCAACGTCCTTTTTAAGCGAGCCGTTTTTTAAAATATAGTTGCAAACGTCGGCGTTTAGTTCGATTATCGCCGATTTAAACCCTTCCGAAAATACGTCCAATAAAAGCGTGCGTATCTTCATAACTATGTAGTCGTCGGATAAAATTTTACCGTCGCCGCCGCAATAGGGGCAAGGTTTGTTCAGAAGTTCGTCCACCCCGCGGCGTTTTTTTCTGCGGGTAAACTCGACCAAGCCGAGCCCCGTCATTCCTATAACGTTGCACTTAATTCTGTCTTTTTTTAGCTCTGCGCTTAAATATTCGACCAACGCTTCGCGATGCTCGAGATTCACCATATCTATAAAATCAACGACCACTATGCCGCCCACGTTTCTGAGGCGCACCTGCCGCGCGATTTCTTTTGCGGCGGCAAGGTTGGTTTCAAAAACCGTGTCTTCAAGCTTATCGTCGCCGACAAAACTGCCCGTGTTTACGTCGATAACCGTCAACGCCTCGGTCTTGTCTATGATAAGATACGCCCCGCTTTTTAAATCGACGCGGTTGTGAAGAAGCGACTCTACGTCTTTAACGAGCCCCTTGTCGCGGAACATATCCGTTTTTTTGTCGTAAAGCTCAAGCTTGTCTTTTATATCCGCAAAAAAACCCGGCAAACTGTTGAGCCGCTCGTAAATTTCGCGGTTGGCGACCGTTATTTTTTCGACGTTTACGTTATAAACGTCCCTGACAAGGCGGGTCACGATATCGCCGTCGCTGTACAACACGTCCCCTACGTTTGCGGTTTTGAATTTTTTGACCGTTTCTTCATAGTGGCGGATAAGCCGCTTCGCTTCGTATTTAAGGTCGCTTAAATCGGCGTGCTCGGAAGCCGTCCTTGCGATAAATCCGCCCGTTTTACGCTTTATTTTTAAAAGAGATTTTTCTATATTTGCGCGGACCGTTTCGTCTTCTATCTTGCGCGAGATAGAGTCCGTTTCAAACGACGGCACGTACACCAAAAACTTGCCCGCAAAAGATAAATTCGTCGTAAGCCGCGCGCCTTTCGTGCCTATAGGGTCTTTGACCGCCTGCACCATAATTTCGTCGCCGACGTTTGCGGTTATAGCCGTTTCTTTTTCGACCGCGCCACCCGCTTCCGTCGTTTCGATAAGCGATTCGCCCACGAACAAGTAGCCGTTTTTATCAAGACCCACGTCTATAAACGCCGCCTGCATGCCGGGTAAAACGTTTTTAACCCGTCCTTTAAAAATACTACCGACGAGTTGTTTTTTATTCTCTTTTTCAACGTTGTATTCGAGAAGGTCTCCGCCCTTTGCGAGCGCCCCGATTATATTGTCGCCGACCCTGTCGATATAAATGTTTTCAGCCATAAATGCCCTATAAACCTTAAAACCAAACGGTTTTAAATAATACTTTTTCATTTTATCACAATTTATATCTCATTGCAATAGCCGAATTTAATATTTTGTCGCCGATATATTCCGTCGCGGCTCTAACTCAAAAATTTTTGCATATTAAAGCCGCGGAACATTCCGCGGCCGATATAAGCTATTCGATTTTGCTTCGTATCTCTTTAAGCGCGCTTTTTTCAAGGCGGCTGACCTGCGCCTGCGACAGCCCTACGCTCGACGATATTTCGGTTTGCGTGCGCCCCTCGAAGTATCGCATATATAAAATCTTTTTTTCGCGCTCGCTCAATTTTTCGACGGCGTTTTTGAGCATAACGTTATCCGTCCAACGCTCGTCGGTCTGCTTTTCGTCTTTAATCTGGTCCATAAGCAACAGCTCTTCACCCTCTTTGTTGTAGACGGGCTCGTAAAGCGACACGGGGTCGGCAATAGCGTCGAGCGCATAAACGACCTCGCTTTCCTTAACGCCTATTTTTTCGGCTATTTTATCGTTGGTGGCTACTACGTCTTCCCGCTCCAGCTCGCCCCGCGTTTTTAACGCCATATAAGCGGTGTCTCTTATGCTTCTTGCAACGCGCAAACTGTTTGCCCCGCGGATAAGCCGCTTTATCTCGCCCGATATCATGGGGACGGCGTAGGTTGAAAACATTACGCCGACGGATAAGTCGAAATTGTCGGTCGCTTTTATCAAGCCTATGCACCCCGCCTGAAACATATCGTCTTCGCTCACCTTTGTGTTTCTGAACCGTTTTATAAGGGATAAAACGAGCCGAATGTTACCCTTTATAAACTCCGTTTTCGCCTCTACATCCCCCGCTTTTATTCTCTTTAAAAGTTCGACGCTTTCCCCCTTTTTAAGTTTAGGAAGGGTTGAAGTATCCACCCCGCAAATAATAACCTTATTCATTTTTCACCTATGTATAAAGCGTATTTAAAGTTTGCGCCTTTAAAAAATAAATATACCTTTTTGTTTTCAGAGAGTTCGGGGCTGCGCAAAAACCGCCGTGCAAAAGTTAAATAACTGTGAACAAATAACGCAAAATCAACTAAAAAGTTTACTCTCGGTCAAAAATGTGATATATTGATAATAACCACTATGATTAAGTTACTTAAATATTTAAAGGGTTACAGATTAAAAACGATATTCGGCCCGCTTTTTAAACTTATAGAAGCGGTTTTCGAGCTGATAACGCCTCTTATCGTCGCGTACATCATCGACGAAGGCATCCCCGCGGCAAGAAACGGCGATATAAGTTTAATAGTCCGCGGCGGGGCGATAATTTTGTCGCTCGGCGCGCTTGGGCTTGCGTTCGCGCTTACGGCGCAGTTTTTTGCGAGCAGAGCGTCTCTCGGCTTCGGCACGAATTTGCGCAGGGAACTTTACGCTCACGTAAACAGGTTTTCTTACGCGGAACTCGATAAGTTTTCGACCGCGTCGCTTATAACCCGCATCACGGGGGACGTGAACCAATGCCAGCAAGGCGTGGCGATGTTTATAAGGCTCGTTTTACGCGCGCCCTTCATCGCGGCGGGCGCGATAATAATGGCGGTTATCATAGACGCAAAGCTGTCGCTGATATTCGTCGGGGCGACGGTTTTAATCGGCGCGGCGTTATACTTTATAATGTCGAACACGATGCCGAAATATAAGACCGTGCAGGAAAAACTTGACGACGTTACCCGCCTAACGCGTGAAAATTTGTCGGGCGCAAGGGTTGTGAGAGCCTTCGGCGCGGAAGAAAGAGAAAAGTCAGCGTTCCGCACCGCTTCCGACGCGCTTAGCGAAAAGTCGGTTAAAGCGGGGGTAGTTTCCGCGCTTTTAAATCCGCTGACTTATGC
>CAKQMM010000084.1 GCA_934254755.1 uncultured Clostridia bacterium | reverse complement strand
AAGGTTTAAATAACGGCGTAATACTTGAAATTTTACGAATTAAAAAAGGTTGGGTTACGATTGTAACTCAACCTTTTTATTTGCATTTATTTTTAAATGCCGTCGTTGTCGGCGGTATAATAGCCGATTTTCTTTAAAAATGCGGATGTGGCTACTTTAAAATATTTTCGCGAATGTATGCGGTAAGGTCGTTGCCGGACTTTACGTGCGCGTCGACGGTGGGGTGACCGTTTTCGCTGTGACATCCGTAATTGCTGAGGAGATAGAAGTATACGCCGCCGCCTTCGCCGTAGCTTTCGGCAAGAGCTTTAACGTCGTTGCCGACGCGTCCGTGGCTCATCATGCCGAGAGTAAGCAAGAATTTTGCGTTCGGCATTTTTTCTTTAAGCGAAGCGATCATCTGCCGGTAATAGTTTTTAAAGTCTTCAGGGTTGTAGGTTGTGCCTATGCCCGTGCTGTCGTTTTCGCCTAAGTTAATAATGACCAAATCTGCCTGATATTTACTGAAATCCCACTCGGTTGAAGTTTGCCCGTGAAGGCGGGTTGCTTTATTATAATAGACGCGATCGGCATTCGTGGTGCCGTCGCTTCCGATATAAACGCCCCAGCCGCTGTTGCCCTGCGTGTTTATATCCGCGTCTAAGTTTTCGGCTATGCGGTAAGCGTAGGTTAAAAGCGCGTTGGTGTTTTCGCTAGTGACCCCCGCGCCCCCAAGGTTGCCGTAGCCTGCGGTGATGCTGTCGCCGTACACGTCGATTTTATACCGCTTTTCATTAGCGGTTTTGTCCTGCTTATATAAATATCCGTCCGTTTTAAGGGAAACGAAGCCGAATTCGTCAAGCCGCCTTGCGCCGGCGATATAAGAGTCGCGCTTTAAAACCTTAACGGTATGTTTACCTGCGGTAAGCCCGCTTACAATCGTATATTCGCTTGCTTTTGCGCCTTTATCCAAAACAATTTTGCGCGCGTTTGCGTCAATCGTCGGAACCTTTTCACCGTCTAATAAGACCTGAATTTCGGTTACGTAACCCGCCGATATGCTTTGATTAGTTAAACTTGCCTTTAACTCGGTGCCGTAAAAAGTCGCTTCAAAGCCCGCTGCGCCGTACATAAACCTTTCGGATTTTTCGCTCGAATTATAATATCTTCTGCCGTCGTACTTAACGTAATCTTCGACCGTTTCGTCCGCCGCGGATATGCCGTTTAACAATTTTTCAACCACCGTTATAGTTAGTTCGCGCTCGATATTGCCGCCCGTTATTTTTGCCTTGGTCGTGCCGAGAGAAACGCCTTTTATTTTGCCGTTTTCGGCTTTTGCGACGGTTTCGTTTTCAATTGTAACGGTGTAAACGATATCCGCGACGACGGGGATATCTTCTTCGCCGCCGACCGCAACGGTTATTTCGCTTGCCGTTAAGTAAAGCGGGCTATCTTTAACCGTGATTTCCGCTTGGGCGGAAACGCCGGACACGCCTTCTAACTTAGCTGTAACCGTTGCAACGCCTGCTTTAAGCGGGGTTATTTCACCGTTCTCGGCTTTTAGCACCGCGCTGTCGGAAACGGAGCATAAAATATTTACGCCCGCGGGGGCTAAGGTAAAAAGGTCGGAGTATTTTATTTTTCCGCCGCCGTCGAGATAAAGCGTTTTTGCGGATAAAATCGCTTGCAAAGTCGCTTCCGACACGGTTACTTTTACCGTAGCTTTGTCGCCGTTTTTTGCGGTTGCGGTTACGGTTGCCGTCCCCGCGCCGACCGCCGAAAGTTCGGCTTTACGCGAAAGCATGCTTTTCGGAACGCGCACTTTAACCACGCTTTCGTCAGAGCTTTGCCACACGGTCGTCGTGTCGGCGGAATCGCCGAAAACCGCTTCTATATCGACCTTTTGCCCTTTAAGCGCGCTTAGTTCGGAAACTTCTTTTCCGCCGCTATGGATAGTTATAACGGACGACTTTTTGTCGCCGCCGTTATTGCCGCCGCTTCCCGAATCGTTGCACGCCGTTAGGCCTAAAACGAGAGCAAGCGCGATAATCGCCGCTAAAATTCGCTTTTTCATATTATCTTATCCCCTTTATCTGCGGGCTGAATTTCACCCGCGTACATTTATTAAATTAAGTTTAGCATAACAAATTCAAAAATAAATATATTATAAGTTATTTTAAATATAACGAAAGCGTTTCGTTTTAAACTTTGCCGCATTTAAACCGTAAAGCGTAAAACGGTTTGAAAGTTTTTTAAAAAACCGTCGAAAATATTATTGACAGCGAGTGAATTCGGTGTTATATTATATTTACCTACTAAAACGGTAGGTTAAAGGATAATTAAAAAGACGGCGGGGCTTACGTTTTAACAACGAAAATTCCATTTAATTGGAATTTAAAAAGCGTTCTCGATAAAGCCGTTTTAGCGGAGGAATAATTATGTTCGTATACGCAGACAACGCCGCCACCACCAAGATGAGCGAAAGCGCATTGAACGCGATGGTTGAAGCGGCAAAACAAACTTACGGCAACCCGTCAAGCCTACATATAGCGGGGCAAACCGCCAAAGAAGCACTTGACAAGGCGCGCGCGGATATAGCCGCGTGCTTTAACGCGGAGCCTAACGAAATCTACTTTACGTCGGGCGGGAGCGAAGCGGATAACCAGGCTATTTTGTCTGCCGCCGCTATGGGCGAAAGAAAGGGCAAAAAGCACGTTATATCTACGGCTATCGAGCATCACGCCGTTCTTCACACTCTTGAAAAGCTTAAAAAGCACGGCTTCGATATCGAACTTTTGCCCGTCGATAAAGAGGGCAACGTCACCGCCGAGCAGGTTAAAAACGCAATAAGAACCGACACTTGCTTAGTGACGGTTATGTACGCCAATAACGAAATCGGCACCGTTATGCCCATAAAAGAAATAGGCGCGGTGTGTAAAGAAAAGGGCGTTTTGTTCCATACCGACGCGGTGCAGGCGGCGGGGCATATCAAAATAGACGTTAAAGCGGAAAATATAGATATGCTGTCGCTTTCGGCGCACAAATTCCACGGCTCGAAAGGGGTCGGAGTGCTATACGCAAGACGGGGCGTAAGCCTTGTGAACGTCATCGAGGGCGGCGCGCAGGAACGCGGCAAACGCGGCGGAACGGAAAACTTGCCGGGGATAATCTCTATGGCGGTCGCGCTTAAAGAGTCGCTTAAAAACCTTGACGAAAACAATAAAAAAGTCACCGCCATGCGCGATAAGCTCATTGCGGGGCTTGAAAAAATTCCCCACTCCGCGCTTAACGGGGCAAGGGTAAACAGGCTTGCGGGCAACGTAAGTTTTTGCTTCGAGGGGATAGAAGGCGAAAGTTTGTTGCTTTTATTAAGCGATAAAGGCATTTGCGCTTCATCGGGGTCTGCTTGTACTTCGGGCTCGCTCGACCCGAGCCACGTTTTGCTCGCGATCGGCAGAGTGCACGACGTGGCGCACGGCTCGCTTCGCCTATCTATCTGCGAGTATAACACTATGGAAGAGATAGACTATATTTTAAAAGTCGTGCCCGAAGTAGTCGAATATCTGCGCGAAATGTCCCCCGTGTGGAGAGATTTAAAAGAAGGAAGGCGCGAATACATTTTGTAAACACAGCGTTTTAACGCTCGATAAATAACTAAAAAGGAGAATTATTATGGCTTTATACAGCGAAAAGGTTATGGACCATTTCAGAAACCCCCGTAACGTCGGCGTGATTGAAAACCCCGACGGCGTTGGTGAAGTAGGCAACGCAAAGTGCGGCGATATAATGAAAATTTATCTTAAAATAGACGGCGATATTATATCCGACGTAAAGTTCGAAACGTTCGGGTGCGGTTCGGCAATCGCTTCGAGTTCTATGGCGACCGAGCTTATTAAGGGCAAGCCGCTTTCGGAAGCGTTGGCGCTCACGAACAAAGCGGTTGCGGAAGCGTTGGACGGTCTGCCCGCATATAAAATGCACTGTTCGGTTCTCGCGGAAGAAGCGATTAAGGCGGCCATAAAAGATTATTACGACAAGCATAATATCGCTTACGATAAAGCGTTGTTCAGCGAAAAGGCGGAATGTTCCCACGGGTGCGACGCGGGGATAGCTAAGTAATAAAACCCGTCGTATAGTTTGATTGATTAACTTTTTTTAATTACAGGGGAGTGACAAAATGATAGTGTCTACGAAAGGAAGATACGCTTTAAGGGTAATGGCGGATATGGCGGCGGCAGGAAGCGAATACACGCCTATGAAAGACGTTGCCGCCCGTCAGGGCGTTTCAAAAAAGTATATGGAGCAGATTATGCCGCTGCTTGTAAAGGGCGGACTCGTCGAAGGGGTGCGCGGGCTGGGCGGCGGATACAGGCTCACCAAAAAACCCGAAGAATACACTTTGTTTGAAATTTTAAGCCTTGTCGAGGGCGACCTTGCCCCCGTGGGTTGCGTCAGCGGCGAAACCGATTGCCCGCGCGAATGCGAGTGTAAAACCTTCCCTATGTGGAAAGAGTTCTATAAGGTGATAACCGATTATTTAAACGGTAAAACGCTGAAAGACTTGCTTTAATCGCGGTTTATATTCGTTTAACTTGACTAATAACGCGCGCGGTGATAAAATGTACTGTCGTTAGGGTTAGGCGGCTGAAACAATCCGTTTAAAAAAAATATGTCGATTATCGAATTGTTGATTTTAGCCGTCGGGCTTTCGATGGACGCGTTCGCCGTGTCCGTGTGTAAAGGGTTATCGGTCGAAAAGGTAAAGGCTAAACATTACTTTATCGTCGGCGCATGGTTCGGCGGGTTTCAGGCGTTAATGCCCGCGATAGGCTACATTATAGGGTCGGCGTTTGAAAGATACATAACGGCGGTTGACCATTGGATAGCGTTCGGGCTACTCGTGTTTTTAGGCGTTAAGATGATTATCGAAGCCTTTAAAAAGGGCGATGAAGAGGTGAACGCCTCGTTCGGGTTCAAAGCGATGCTCGTGCTTGCGCTCGCAACCAGCATAGACGCGCTTGCGGTGGGAGTAACGTTCGCGCTGCTTCCCGACGTAAACATAGTTTTTGCTGTGCTGTTTATAGGCGTAATAACCTTTGCGCTTTCGGCGGCGGGGCTTAAAATAGGCAACGTGTTCGGCGCAAGGTTTAAAAATAAGGCTGAAATAGTCGGCGGGGTTATACTCGTGCTGATGGGCGTTAAAATTTTGCTCTCGCACTTGGGCGTTTTGCCGTTTTGATAGAAACGGCGGTTGAATAAAGGCGGCTTACAAAAAGCAATCGAAGATTGCCGCTAACTACTGAAAGGAGTTAAATATGATAAACAATAAAGAATTGCGTCGCTTATCTCGCGAGGCGTTAGGCGGAGATTTATTCGGAAGGCAATGGCTTATGGCGTTGCTTCTCGTGTTCGTTTCGAGCGCGATTGTATCCATGGCGGGGTATACGACGGTCGTAGGCACGCTGTTTTTGGCAGGCGCTCTCGACTACGGCGTATCGCGCGCGTTTTACAATCAGATGACGCGTGGCGGCGAAGTTAAGTTTGACGATTTGTTTTCCGCTTTCAACGAAGACTATTGGGGCGCGACGGCTTTGTGGCTTTTAAAAGAGCTTTACATATTCTTGTGGTCGCTTTTGATAGTGCCGGGCGTTATAAAAACTTACTCTTACGCGATGACGGCGTATCTTCAGCAAAAGCGCCGCGGGGGTACCGCGACGGAATATATTTGCGAAAGCAGATTTTTAATGAACGGGCATAAAATGAAATTGTTTTTGCTCGACTTATCTTTCTTAGGGT
>CAKQMM010000083.1 GCA_934254755.1 uncultured Clostridia bacterium | reverse complement strand
GGCTTGGGTCTTGCCATAGTCAAAAAAGCGGTTGAAAAAATGGGCGGAACGATTGACGCGGAATCTCAAAAGGGCGTCGGCACGACTTTTGTCGTAAAATTACCCTTTTGCCTTGCAACGGTTGCCCCCGTTTTGACCGAAGAAGAGAGTAAAGAGCCGCTTGTCGGATATAACGTGCTCGTCGTAGAGGATAACGACCTTAATCTCGAAATCGCGGAATTTATGCTTAAAACCGCGGGCGCAGACGTCGTTAGTGCGAGAAACGGAGAGGAAGGGGTAAACAAATTCCTTGCAAAAGCCCCCGGATTTTTCGACGCGGTGGTTATGGACGTTGTAATGCCCGTAAAAGACGGGCTGGAAGCCGCGCGTGAAATAAGGCTTTCGGGTCGGGAGGACGCCGCTTCGGTTCCTATTATCGCAATGACCGCAAACGCCTTTTACGACGACGAAGAGCGAATAAAAGAAGCTGGGATGAGCGGGTGCGTTACAAAGCCGTTAGACGCCAAAAAACTTGTTAAAACCATAATTTATTTTATAAAAAAAGAGGAAGGAGGCGTTTGGTGACGTATTATGAATACCCGTGATATATACGAAATTGCCGGCGAAGATTTCGAGCCTGTGAAAAGGCGGCTCGCGAGCGAAGAGTTCATCGGTCTTATTGTAGAAAAATTCGCGGAAGACGGAACGTTTTCCGCGCTTGCCGCCGCGGTTAAAACACAAGACGTTTCAAGCGCGTTCCGGGCGGCGCATACGTTAAAAGGCGTTGCGTCGAACCTCGGTTTTTCCGCGCTTGCAGCCGCCGCTTCGTTTCTTACCGAAATTTTGCGCGTAGGAAGTTTTATAGGCGCGGACGAGGCGTTTATAAAAGTCAAAGCGGCATACGACAAAGTTATCGGCGCGATAAACGCCGCAAAAAATAAGTGTAATTAAATTGTTTTTTTGTGCGTTGTTTGCTTGCAACCGATTGACGAAGGCGTAGTTTTGCATTAAAGCGTTTATGATAGCGACAGATTTTCATTAAAGTTTTTGCTTGGCGAAAACTATAACGTAATGAAGTCTATTCGCTATCTTTTTTTATGGTTTTTGTTTCATACGTACTTTAACTTTACAAGCGGGCGGGCGGATAAAAACGTAAAAAACTTGCATTAAAGCGCGCGATATGGTAAAATATCTAAACAAAACTTAAAGGCGGCAAATATGTTGAAGTGCGTTGAAATTTACACCGACGGCGCGTGTTCCGGCAACCCCGGCAAAGGCGGCTGGGCGGCTATTCTTATGTATAACGGCAAAGAAAAAATAATATCGGGCGGGGAAGCGGATACGACCAACAACCGCATGGAGCTTACCGCCATTATAAACGGTCTTAGCGCGCTCAAACAAAAGTGCGCCGTTAAACTTTACAGCGATTCGGCGTATTCTTTAAATCCGTTTTTAAGCGGGTATATTTACGGCTGGATAAGTTCGGGGTGGCGGCTCGCCGATAAAAAGCCCGTAAAAAATCAAGATTTATGGGAAAAACTTGTTGAACTTAAAAACAAGCACGAAGTAGAGTTTATAAAGGTTAAGGGACACGCCGATAACGAATACAACAACCGTTGCGACGCGCTCGCCCGCGCCGAAATCGCAAAACTGTAATTTTTTTTTGATTAAGTGAGAATTTTTATCTCTTAAAATCGTATATAAAGTGAACTATGGGTGAGTTGAGGCTTAAAACGCTTATCGAAAAACTTAAAAAGGGTCGGCGGGAATATTTTGACGAGTTTTACGAACTCACGAAAAAGTCCGTATACTTTACTGTGCGGTCTTTAAGCACGGATAAATTTTTTATCGAAGACGTTATGCAGGACGCTTACGTATCTTTTTTGACAAATCTTAATAAAGTCGACGGTAACCCTTTACCTTATCTTATAGAAATTGCAAAAAACAAGGCTCTCGACGCAATAAAAAAGAACAACAAAGTAGATACGTCTATTGAAATAGAAACGCTTAATTTAGCGGCGGCGGAAACGGAGACGGACTTCCCGTTTTTAAACAGACTGAAAAAGCAGTTGACCGAAGAAGAGTACTTTATACTTGAAAAAACCGTATTTATGGGGTTTCGTCGGGTTGAAGTGGCAAAAATGTTAAACAAACCCGTGCCGACCGTCAACAGAAAATATCACGTTGTTTTAAATAAAATAAAAAAAATGTATAAGGAGAAAAGCGGTGAAAGAAATTAGAAAGTTTACGCAGGAAATAAATGAAAATATCCCGAACCTTTCCGAAAAAATCGCCGCTTCGGTAGATTGGGAAGGCATAAAAGAGAGTTGCGTTGACCAAAATCGCGCCGCAGCAAAAAAACGAGGCTTAGCGGAAACAGCCGATAAATCAACGGGCATAAAACGCAATAAAAGCGATAAAAAGAGAGTTTTCGGGAACTTTACGCGCGGCAAAAAAGCAATTTTCGCTTTTGCGGCATGCGTGCTTGTATTAGCCGTGTCTATACCGCTTAGCTTAAAATTTTTCAATAAAAGCGACGTTCCTTACGTCACTGCCGAAGAATACGATCTTGTTATAGACGTTAACCCGAGCATTATGTTTTCGGTTGATAAAAACGACAAAGTTTTAAAACAAAGCGGGCTTAACGAAGACGGCGTATTGCTTTTGTATAATAAAAAATTCGTCGGTATGACGGCCGACGAAGCAACCCGCGCCGTTACCGAAGAGATGAAGTCGCTCGGTCTTATTAAGGGTGGCGGCGTTATCAGAATATCGGCGGTCAAGCGAAACACGAAAATTATTTACGAAGAAAAACAGTCGCATATCGAGTCGGTTATAAATTCCGTTTTGTCGGCGGACGTCACAACGGTGTTTTTGTCCGACGACGAACTCGATAGACTTGAAGATTATTATAAAAATAACGATATTTCAGGTAAAGAGTCCGAGCTTATTAACGGACTTAAAAATAAAGTAAAGGAACTTATCGCCACCAAAACTTCTGATATTCAGACGCTTTTAAGCGCGCTCGGCAAATACCTTTCAAAAGATTCTGAAAAGAACGATGCTGTAAACTTTTCCGACGCCGACAGAATGCTTATATCCGCATATTGCGAAAAATACGGGGTAGCGGCGGAATTTGATGTAAACGGAAGCGTAACGCGCGACGATTTAGAAGAATTTATCGATGATTTAAACGACGCGATTGAAGATTTGACCGAAGCCCTTGAAGATATCGAAGAAGCGGACGGCGATAATTTCGGCGAAACGCTCAAAGACTTGATTGAGATAGTGAAAGAAGAAATTTTCAATAAAGAAGACGATTAGTTTTATCGGTTAATTACGCGGGAATATCGGCGGCGCAAAAATTTTTAAATTATTTTTTAAAAAAGTGAGAATTTTTACTTCTTATAATCGTATATAAGATGAAACGAAATAGCAAACCGCCGAATTTAAGGCAGTTTGCAAAAGGAGTAAAATATGAAAAAAAGAAACAAATTTTTAACCGTTATCGGTTCGCTTGTGCTTATCGCGGCATTATCTTTCGGAGTTGTCGCATGCGCGGGGCCAAACAAAAAAGCGCAAACCAAAACGGCTGCGTCAAAAGACGTTTACGCGCTCTCTGCCGTTGCCGGCGCAAATTATCTTGCGCGGCTTAACGAAGGGGCGGCGCCTCAGGGTAAAGAGGGCGGGTCGCTTGCCGTAAGCGTTTATGCCGCTACAAAAACCGACGTGAACGAAAGGCCCGTTGAATATTCCGACGAAAGCGTTGCCGATATAAAAAATTGTTTGGCGATGTTCGATGCGGTTTTAGAGAGCGGAATTTCGCACACGATTGAAAAAAACAATGAAGTTGACGGCGATTTTGCCGATTACAATTTCATTATGACCGTTACTGCGGGCGACTTTTCGGCAAAAGTATATTTTAACGAACTGTATACCGAATCAAAAACCGAAATCGATGAAGAAGACGGTACGGAAGAGTTTGAAGAATCAACTTATCTTTCGGGCGTGCTTCTTTACGGCAATGAAGTTTTTAACGTAACCGGTAAGCGTGAAGTCGAAAACGAAGACGGCGAAAATGAATATTCGATAGAATTCGTTACTAAAAAAGACGACGAAAACTACGTTAAAGTGACGTACGAATCTGAAACGGAGCGAGATAAAGCCGAAACGTCTTACGAATATGAAATAGTATCTGACGGTAAAAAAGTGAGCGAAACGGAACTTTCTATCGAAACCGAAAACGGCAAAACCGAAATTAAATTCGAACTTGAAAACAAGTCCGCCGAAGGCAAAACCGAATATAAAATAGTAAAAAAAGACGATTCGGACAAGTTTGAAATAAAGGCGGAATTTAACGGCAAAAAGTCTTATATCACGGTTGAAGTTGCGGATGGCAGATATACCTTCACTTACTCTAACGGGTATAAAGAAACTTTTTAAAAAAGGCGTGCTTACAAAAAGCTAATGAAGTTTGCCGCTATCCGCTAATAGCTAACCCATAACCGCTGTTTACTAATAAATATCAGACAATTTCATATATTAGATAATATGAAAGTAAAAACCGCGCTTAAAACCGCGCTTAGTTTAATAGCCGCAACGCTTTTATCTGCCGTAACGGTACTGTTTGCAACGCTTTACTTTAAAGAGTTAAACAGCGGTTTTTTAGCGAAGCATAAATCGCTGTTTACCGCGCTTATAGCCGCGCTTGCGCTTATAACCGCGGTTTTTGCGATAGTTTTTTCAGCGAACGACAACAAGTTCATTTTCAAGCTAAGCGTAATAATTTTGTCGCTGTTCGCGCTCGCGTTTTCGGTTTTGTATATACTCAAAATATCGGGCATAATGGACAAAATCGACTCGATCGAAGACCTTCGCAATTACGTTTCGTCTTTCGGGTATATGGCGGCGATAATTTATATCGTCTTAAACTTTTTGCAAGTCGTTATTCTGCCTATACCGGGGATAGTTTCTATCGGCGCGGGGGTTGCGCTTTTCGGCGAATTCAAGACTTTTATTTTTGCGTTTGTAGGTATAATGCTCGGCTCGATAGCGGCGTTTTTTATAGGCAAAATTTTAGGGTACAAAGTCGTTAAATGGCTGGTCGGAGAGGAAACGCTTAAAAAGTGGCTCAAAGCCGTTCGTGGGAAAGATAAAATAGTTTTGACTTTTATGTTTTTGTTCCCGTTTTTCCCCGATGACGTTTTGTGCTTCGTTGCGGGAATTTCTTCGATGAGTTCAGGATATTTTTTAATTATGATAACCGTTACCCGCTTAATTTCAACGGTGCTTACGGCTTACTCTTTAAGCGGCTGTTTAATACCGTTCAACACCTGGTGGGGGCTGGCACTCTGGGCGCTGATTATAGCTATAACCGTCGCGCTTACTATACTTATTTATAAGCACGGCGACAAGATAGAAAAGTATTTCAAAACCAAATTTTTTAAAAGGGGGCGGGGCGCGAAATAACCCTTGCGCCGTAAAAAATGCGTACCGTTTTGCACGTCGATCTTAATAATTTTTACGCGAGCGTAGAAACGATTATCGACCCATCGCTGAAGGGCGATTTTTTAGGCGTGACGGGGAATATCGAGTCGCGCCACGGCGTGATACTCGCAAAAAGCGAAAGCGCAAAAAAAGCGGGCGTAAAAACGGGTATGACCGTTCACGAAGCGTTAAAAATATGCCCCGAATTAAAACTCGTCGAAGCAAAGCACGACAGGTACGTTAAATATTCCGAGATTGTCAGAAACATTTATCGCCGCTATACCGACGTTATCGAACCGTTCGGGATAGACGAGTGCTGGCT
>CAKQMM010000082.1 GCA_934254755.1 uncultured Clostridia bacterium | reverse complement strand
GCGCGTATTTAGAGCCGTTGTATTCTTCACCCAAGCAACCGGTAAGTTCGTCGATAGGCGGTTCGTTAATCATAATTTTATCTCCTTTTATACTAAAAATCGGCAAATCGCACTTTGAAAATAGCGATTATTCTACGTTTTGAATTTGTTCGCGAATTTTTTCGATTTCGCACTTTAATTTGAGCGCGGCGTCGGTAACCCCTACGTCGTTACTCTTACTGCAAACGGTGTTCGCTTCGCGGTTAAACTCTTGCACCAAAAAGTCGAGTTTTTTACCAATTTCGCCTTCGCTGTCCGCAATAGACTTAAACTGGTCGATGTGCGAATAAAGGCGGGTAATTTCTTCGTCGATATTGCATTTATCCGCAAAAACGGCGGTTTCTTGCAAAATGCGCGCTTCGTCGATTTCGGTGCCGCCCAAAATTTCTTTAAGCCTTTCGGACATTTTAACGCGATAATTTTCGCTTACGAGCGGCGCAAGTTTTTTAATTTCGTCAACGAGATTTTTAACCGTTTCAAGCCTCGTAAGCAAGTCTTTTTTAAGCTTTGCCCCCTCAAACTCGCGCATGGCGTTTAAGTTATCGCACGCGCTAAGGGTAACTCTGCTTAAAATCGGCGAGATTTCTTCAACGCTGAAAGCAGATTCTGCCGCTTTTAAAACGTCTTGCGTGCGCATAAGCGAACAAACGGTAAAATCGTTTTCAAGTTCTGAAAACTCAAAAGAGATTTTTTTTGCCGCCTCTACGTAAGCCCTTGCTAAATTTAAGTCAACTTCGATTTCTTCCGCGCCCTTGCGGGTATCTTTATAAGTTACGAATAAGTCCGCTTTGCCGCGGGAAATTTTTGACTGAACAGATTTGCGGATAACGTCTTCAAGCGGCATAAAAGCGCGCGGATATTTAGGCGTTAAGTCTAAAAACCTGTTGTTTACCGTTTTAATTTCAACTGTAAGGGTAACGCCGTTTTCAGAATATTCGGCTTTACCGTAACCGGTCATGCTTTTCATTGTTACCCCTTTAGCCGAGCGGGACTCGAACCCCGTCAAGCCTTAAAGCCGTCTTTTTTGCCTGTTTCGGCAAATCTTTGCTTGAAGTATTTATATACGTCTGCGCAAACCTTTGCTAAAACCACCTAAAAAATACGGTTTAAGGTGCTACGCATTTAAGCATCGATAAATTTAGAAAAATCAAGGCAAACGAACGCAGCAATACTTGACCGTATTGCAAGCGAGTTTAACGCCGATTTTACAAATTTTGCGCCGCTTAAACTTGATGCGGTTCAAATCTCGCTCGGCTAGCGGAAATTTACCGCGTGTAATAGGTATAGCGCGCAAAGACCGCAATCACTTGCACTCTCTCACGCGCTATATATAATAACATACTTTTTTTAAAAAAACAAGCGGGCGCATTTATTTTCGCGTTTATTTTTTATAAAAACAACCGCAAAAGCGCATTAGCGCGCTTTAAAACGGTTGCACTTACGCCGCCGTTCAGATTTTAGCCGCTTATCATAGACAAAAACTCGGCTTCGTCTATGATTTTTATACCCAAACTTTTAGCTTTGTCAAGCTTACTGCCGGCCGCTTCGCCCGCGATGACGAGAGTCGTCGATTTAGAAACGGAACTTAACACCTCGCCGCCCATGCTTTCGATAAGTTTACCCGCTTCCGAGCGGGAAAATTTAGCGAGCGAACCCGTTAAAACCACCCTTTCGCCGCTGAACGCGCCGTTATAGTTTACCGTTGCTTCGCCGTATTCGATTTTAACGCCCGCGTCAAAAAGCGCGGTTATTTCGCTTAAATTTTGCTCGTTATTAAAGTAATTGCAAACGTTTTCGGCAATAACTTCGCCAACCTCGTCGACCGATAAAAGCTCTTCTTCCGTCGCCGCTTCAAGGTCACCAAGCGTTTTGAACTTTTTGGCTAAATCGCCCGCAGTTTTTTTGCCCACGCCGTCAATACCTAGCGCGTAAATAAACGATTTATAACTTACGGTTTTAGACTTTTCGATAGCGTTTAACAAATTTTCGGCTTTCTTATCTTTAAACCCTTCGAGCGACAAAAGGTCAGATTTCGTGATTTTATATAGCATTGAAAACCTGTCGATTTTAAACTTATCAAACAGCATGCCTGCCGTTGCTTCCGAAAACCCGTCGATATTCATACAATCTTTTTTCGCAAAGTTTGTAAGGTTAGCAATAACCCGCGGGCGGCAATCGAAGTTCGGGCAAAAAAGGTTTGCGCCGTCTTCTACGAGCGGGGTTTTACAAAATGGGCAAATCTCCGGTTTTACAACGTCAGTCGCACCGCTCACGTCGGTAGCGCCTAAAATTTCGGGAATGACTTCGTTCGAGCGGCGGATAAGCACGCGTGCGCCGATTTTTACGTTTTTGCGGAGTATATCGCCATAGTTGTTGAGGGTCGCCTTTTTAACCGTAGCCCCCGCCAATTCAACGGGTTCGACTATGCCGAGCGGCGTAAGTTTGCCGGTTCTTCCGACCTGCCACAAAACGTATTTCAAGGTTGTGGTAACTTCTTCCGCCTCGAACTTATAAGCCATTGCGTATTTCGGGAATTTTTCGGTGTAACCAAGTTCGTCGCGATACTTATAATCGTTCACCTTAATAACCGCGCCGTCAGTTAAAAAATCTATAGATTTTCGCTTTTCGTCTATAATTTTTATAATTTTTTCAACTTCGTTTATCCCGCGGACGACGTGGAGAAAATCAAAGACCTTAAAACCGTTTTCTTTTAAAAACTTGAACGCTTCCGTTTGAGAAAACACCGTTTGTTCGCTCATATAGTTTACGTTATAAAACAAAATTTCGGGCTTGCGCTTTTCGGTTTCGCGCGGGTCTAAATTTCGTATAGCACCGGCAACTGCGTTGCGCGCGTTTTTTAAAACTTCGGTAGCAGTTTCGTTATACTTTTTTAGGTTGCTGAGCCTTATAACCGCTTCGCCTTGGACCTCCAAAGTTCCTTTGTATTTAATGCTTAGGGGGAAGGTTTTTATAGTTAAAACCTGAGCGGTTACGTCTTCGCCCTCAACGCCGTTGCCGCGCGTTGTAGCGCGGATAAAAGAGCCGTTTTCATAAGTTAAGCAAATCGTTAAACCGTCGTACTTAAATTCAACGGTGTATTCGGGGTTATCGCCCGCAACCTTTCTTACCTTTTCGTCAAACAACTCTAACTCTTCAAAACTCAAACACTTGTCTAAACTGTAAAGCCTGTTTATGTGCCTGTGTTTTTTAAACGCCGCAATCGGCTCGCCGCCGACCCTGCGCGTAGGCGAATCGGGAAGAACCACACCTTCCGCTTCTTCAAGCCGTCTTAACTCGTCGTACGCTTTATCGTACTCTCCGTCGGAAACGGTTGGCGCGTCGAGAACGTAATACTCGTTGCTCCAGATATTGAGTTGTTTTACAAGCTGTTCCATTCTTGCGCTCATAATTCACCTTGTGATTTTTGAATAAATTTTATATTAACCGGCGGGAGCAAGCCCCCGCCCTACGCTTGGTTTACGGGTTTTTAATAAAGAAAATTGCTTATTGAACTTAGCCAATCCCCTTTTTATTCCCCCTTTAACAAGGGGGACGAGAATTGCCGCCCGTATTTAACTCGCGATTCGCTTCCGCGAGATATTTCGCTACGCTCAATATGACAATTATAACAAGTTTTTAACTATGCGGGCGAGCAACGCCTTTGTTAAACTTCATGAGGGGGACGAGAATTGCCGCCCGTATTTAACTCGCGATTCGCTTCCGCGAGATATTTCGCTACGCTCAACATGACAATCATAACAAGTTTTTAACTATGCGGGCGAGCAACGCTCACCCCTACGAGCCAACAGCTTAACGGCTCGAACCGACTATCTTCATCGGCGCGTATTTTGCGGCAAGGGTTTTTATCCCCGAAGACTTAAAGGCAACGTCAACCTTTTGTCCGCTTTCGTCGTTGCGGACGGCTATAACGGTGCCTACGCCGAATTTTTGATGCTCGACCGTCTGCCCTTGTTTATACGTCGTTCCGCCCGCACTCGCTTCGACCTTTTTGTTTCCGCTATACCCCGACGAAAAACTTTTGACCGCACCGCCGCCGAATTTAGGCGAAGGCGCTTCGTCGGAATAATATCCGAACTCGCTACCCGACGAATACGCGCCGTTTTTACGGTCGCGATAAGTTTCGCCGCCGCGCGAACCGTAACCGCTTGAGCCGTAACCGCTTTGATTATTATTGCCGTATTTTGAGGCGTTTTTACCCGAATAATCGCGCTTGCCGTACGTAGGATAATCGTTAAGCTTACTTTTGTTATCCAAAAGCGGCTCGACTTCCTTCAAAAAGCGCGACGCTTCGGTTATGCGCCTTTCGCCGTACAAATATCTGCTGCGGGCGCGGGTGAGCGTAAGCTCTTTTTCGGCGCGCGTTACGGCAACGTACATAAGCCTGCGCTCTTCTTCGAGCGTTTCAACTTCGTTGCACGCGCGAGAGGTGGGGATAATCGTTTCGTCAAGCCCCACGACGTAAACGTACTTGAATTCAAGCCCTTTTACGGCGTGAATGGTAGCGACGGTAACGAAGTTACTGCTGTCCATATCGTCAACGTCGCTGCTGAGCGTTATGCTGCTCAAATAGTCGGTAAGCGTTAAAGTCGGGTTGGTTTTAACGAACTCTTCTGCAGACGCGACCAATTCGTCAACGTTCATGCGCTTAGATAAATTTTCTTCCGTCTGCTCTTCAAATTGAGACAAAAAGTCGGTTTTAGCGATGACGTTTTTGATTATATCGGCTACGTTTTTATCAACGGAGTCGATTACGAGTTCCGTGACCGTACGCTTAAACGCCGCGATTTTGTTTTTGACCGCGCCTTCTTTTCCGAGCGACGAATAATCGACGATTTCGTCGAACAAAGAAATTCCTTCGGCGTCTGCCTGCTCGCGCAGCGCGGCGACGGTTTTTTCGCCTATACCGCGGCGCGGAACGTTTATTATCCTTATAAGCGACTCGTTATCGCGCGGGTTTTCAATCACGCGCAAATACGCCGTTAAATCTTTAATTTCTTTACGGTCGAAGAACTTAAAACCGCCGTAAACTTTATACGGAACGTTATATTTTAAAAATTCTTGTTCAAACGTGCGCGACAAGGCGTTTATGCGCATTAAAACCGCAAAATCGGAAGCGCGCGCTCCGTTTAAAATTTTGGCTTTTATATTGAGCGCGACGAATTGCGCCTCGTCAGACTCTTCGTTTCCGACGTACATAACGGGTTTAAGTCCCGCGTCGTTATCCGTCCAAAGGGTCTTTTTCTTGCGCATATCGTTGTTTTTAATTACTAAGTTCGCGACGTTTAAAATGTTTTTAGTCGAGCGGTAATTTTGCTCTAACTTATAAACGCGCGCGCCTTTAAAAGACTTTTCAAAGTCTAAAATATTGGCGATTTTCGCGCCGCGCCAGCCGTAAATGCTCTGATCGTCGTCCCCGACGACAAAAATGTTTTTATGTACGCTCGCGAGCATTTTAACGATTTTGAACTGAACGGCGTTCGTGTCCTGAAACTCATCCACGTGAACGTAACGGAATTTTTCGGAATAATATTCCAAAACTTCGGGGTGATCTTCAAAAAGGCGTAACGCATAAATCAACAAATCGTCAAAATCGAGCGCGTTGCACTTTTTAAGATAGTCGTTATACCTGATAAAAATTTCGGTGAGTTTTTCGATTTCGGGGATAAACGGGTTGTCGTCCTTATACTCTGACGGCGTAAAATCGCCGCATTTTGCGTTAGAAATTACGTCTTTAGCCTTTTTTAAGTAC
>CAKQMM010000081.1 GCA_934254755.1 uncultured Clostridia bacterium | reverse complement strand
CGTTATCCCCGCGACTTATGCCGAAAGTTACATTTGCTTAAGCGCGAAGAATAAAAACAAAAACGCCGAAGTTCAGACCAAGATAGCTAAACTCTTTATCAAGTTCGTTCAGCAAAGGTCGCAACTCGTTAAGTTCACCGCAAACACCGGCTGTATCAGACCTTATAACTACACCGTAACCGATGCGGAACTCGATACTTGCACCCCGTATGCGCGCAGCATCTTAAAACTTATCGCCGAAGACGGCACGAAAATCGCACCCAACCTTGCAATCGCGACCAAACGCCGCCAGTACACCGGCGAAAAAGGCTTTAACGAAAGTAACAACGGGTTTGCTTTCAGGGCGCAAATCGGCAACAACACCTATAAAGAACCTTTCACGTATTTCTACAAGAATAAAGGAAAGAGCGTTGACGACGCGTTCAACGATATGAATAAAACCATCTCGGACATCTTAAAAGAAGCAGGCGCGGCTTAACAAACCGAACCTTAAAACGATCGTTTTTATAATATGAAAGTTAAAGCGGAAAAAACTTCTATCTTCGGCAAAGTAAAAGGCTTCTTTTACGATGCCGAAGTAAAACTTCATCAAAAGTTTGTTAAAACGCCCAAAAAGCAAAAGGTTTACAACAAAAGGTTAGGGCAAAATATATTTTTGTTCTTCTTTTTGCTGTTTCCTATCGTGCAGTTTTTGATATTTTACGTGGGCGTATCGGCAAACACCTTAAAACTTGCTTTTCAGGCGCCCGATAAAGCGGGCAACTATTACTTTACTTTCGACACGTTTAAAGACGTGTTCAGGGCGTTCTTCGTCACGAAAGAAATGTCTTTGCTCGTAAAAAATTCGGCGATACAGTTTTTGTGCGGAATAGTCATAAGCATGCCGCTACAGGTAATGGTAGCTTACGTCGTGTTCAAAAAAGTTCCGCTTGCGGGCGCGTACAAGGTCATATTGTTCCTTCCGAATATAATTTCGAGCCTTGTTTTCGTTATCTGCGCAAGGGCTTTGATGCAAAAAGGTTTGCCTACTATGCTTAACAACCCGTCGCTCGGGCTTCTTGACAGATATTCGCCCAAAAGTTTTTACTCGGTGCTTATTTTCGGCATATGGATGAACTTCGCGAACGGCTTGATTATTTATCTTTCCGCAATGTGCAGTATCTCGAAAGACGTGCTTGAATACGGCGAACTTGAAAAAATGTCGTCTGTAAAAGAATTCTGGTACGTAATTTTACCGTCTATATTCCCGACGATCGTAACTTACGTCATCGTCGCGATAGCGGGCTTCTTTATAAACTACGGGCATTTCTACTCGTTCTACGGCGGCGAAGACGGGGCGATGCAAGTCTTCTCATCGTTAGGGTTTTACTTCTTCGTTAAAGTGGCGGGCGGCAAAAACACAATTCCTTCCCCGAACGATTATCCTTTCGTTTCGGCGGCGGGCATACTGTTCACCCTCGTGGTTGCGCCCATAACCCTTTTAACCAAGTATTTGCTCGAAAAATTCGGGCCGAGCGAGGATTAGTCTTATGTCGCAAAATATAAAAGCAAGTAACACGCATTACGTTCGCAACAGAAAGTACATTAAAATGGACGCGTTTCAGATAATACTTTACACGATAGTTTCGCTGTACTGTGTATCTATGCTCGCCGTTTTAGCGTTCGGATTTATCAACTCGCTCAAAAGCGCGACCGACTACGAATGGTTGAACCCGTTCGAGTTTCCGCACAAGGGTGAAGAATACGGTTGGCAATTCAAAAACTACACCAAGGTTTTCAAAGAATTCACGATTTTTACCGTGGGCGGCAAACAAATTTACCTTCCCGAAATGTTTTTAAACTCTATGCTTTACGCGGGTTGCATGTCGCTTTTTTGCATAGCGACGCAGGTTATGACCGCTTACGCCGTCGCAAAATACGACTTTAAGGGCAAAAAAATAATCTATGCGGTTGCGATAATCGTTATGATTTTGCCGATTATCGGCTCGCTTGCGTCGGAAGTTCAGATGGCGGACACCTTCGGGTTCAGAAACAGTATTTTAGGCATTTGTTTAATGAGATGTAAGTACACGGGGCTTTACTTCCTTGTGTTTTACGCGACTTTCAAAAGTTTATCGTGGACGTATGCCGAGGCCGCGCAGATAGACGGCGCAAGCCACTTCAGAATTTTTATTCAGATAATGCTTCCGCTCGTTAAAAGCACGATTTTCGCGGTGTTTATTCTTTTGTTCATAGAGCATTGGAACGATTACTATACGCCGATGGTGTTCTTACCCGAAAAATCGACCATATCTTACGGCTTGTTCATATTCCAGACGGATAACAAAGCAAGCACCCCCATTCAGCTTGCCGCATGTATTCTTGCGTGCGTGCCTATTCTGATAGTGTTTGCCGTCTTTAAAGATAAGATTATGAGCAACGTTACCGTAGGCGGCATTAAAGGTTAAAAACGGAGTATAAAAATGACCGAAAAACGTTTATCAATCAAAAAACTATATATAATTTTGCTGACGCTTGCCGTTACCGCGCTTTTTGCGGCAACGGTCTTTGCGTACGCCGACGTAAAAACGGGCGTGCGTGCGGCAGATAAAAAAGTGACCGAAATATCTATAAATATAGACTTCGGAAACTACGACGGCAGAAACGGCGGCAAAAATCTTCCGCACGGCAAAGCGGGCAAATCTTACCCGGTGTTTTCGTGTTCGGCAACCGATAACAACGGCGACGCCGCCAAGCAGATTTTAATTACCGTATCAAACCCGTCGAATAATCTCGTTCCGCAAGCAGGCGGACGGTTTAAAACGGAAATTAAAGGCGAATATATCGTTAAATACGTAGCGATAAGCGGCGCGGTCAGCGCGGAAAAGGTAATTACCGTTACCGTAGACGAATACGCCGCAGACATCGTTTATGACGAAACTAATCAAAATTTACCCGCGGAAGGCGTTACAGGCTCTGCGGTTTTTGCCGTGTTCGGAAGTTTTAGCGGCGGCGCGGGCGATTTAACCCACGCTTTAACCCTTAAACTCGGCGAAGAAGAGTCGGAAGTAACTACCACCGAAAGCGGCGTTTACTTTATCCCTGAAAAATGCGGCGAGTACGAACTCAGTTATAAAGCAACCGACATAACGGGCGACGAAAAAGTTGTTTCTAAAAAAATAACCGTAACCGATTCCGAAACGCCGTCGCTCGATATCGCGTCGATTCCGTCGTCCGCAATCGCGGGGGAAACTTTAGAACTCCCCCATGCAAACGGCGTGCTTTATAAAAACGGCAAAAAATATTACCTTCCCGTTAAAGTTGCTTTTGACAAAGCGGACGTAACCGAGTCTTTAAAGGCTGAAAACCTTACGGCGGGCGAACATACCGTCGTATATACTTGCGCAAGCCCGCTTGACGCAACCAAAAAAGTCGAGCACAAATACACCGTTATCGTAAAAGACAAAACCGTTATCGGCGACGAAAGAATTTACGATAAGTATTTTGACCTTACGGGTTTTACCGCAGATACGGAAAACAAAAAGGCTTACTCCGTCAAAGCGGCGAAAGCCGATAATGCGTTCGACGCGTCCATAAAGTTTTCCCGCGCGCTTCCTATAGCGTACGCGGACTTAGAACTCAGCGCGACCGCGTCTTTCGCATCTTACGACGAAGCGAACTTCGTTTTAACCGATTCGAAGAACGCAGGCGAGCAGGTTAAAGTTAAAATTCACGGTCTTACCGCTTACGAAAGCGTATGGCTTTCTTACGACGACGAAAATAAAGTTATCGTAAACAAAAACGGCGGCGCGGTTATCGCTAAAATAGATACCTACGCAAACGGCATCAAGTTTAAGGGTTTTACGAGCGGCAAAGTTTACGTATCGCTCGAGCTTAAAAACGTTGCGAAAGATATTTACGTCAGCATAAATAAAGTCGGCTCGACCACCGTTACGACTTCCGCAATAGACTATGCGCCCCCCGTGTTTAACGATAACCCTGGGTTCAGGGCGGTTTACGTATCCTATTTAGGTCACACCGTAAACCTTCCTAAAATGACGGCTTTCGATATTTTGGATAAAAACGTTACGGTAACGCTTACCGTGCGCAAGCCCGACGGCTCTCTCGTTTACGAAGGTGACGACGGGTACGCTTTAAGCGTTAAGGAAAGCGGCGAGTATAGCGTAGAATACACAGCGACGGACTCCGCTAACAATATAAGAAAGCTTATTTCGAGCGTTTACGTAACCGACCTTGTATCCCCGACGATAGAAGTCGGCGGAATTGCTAAAACCGTTAAGGCGGGCGACGAAATAACTCTCCCGAAAGCGACTATCACAGATAACGATACCGCCGCGGAAAACATTATAAGTTACGTTTACGTATTAAAGGGCAACAACCGTAAAGAAATCGTGGGCGAAACTTATAAATTCACAACCGCGGGCGAGTATAAAATAAGATACGTCGCGTACGACGTAAACCAGAACTACACCGTTGTGGAATTCACGGTAATTTGTAAATAAGGGGGCGTAAAGGATGAAAAAAATTATTGTTTTTCTGCTGACGGTTGTAACGGTTTTCGGTATGCTTACCGCCTGCAAGAAAAATGGCGACGATAACGCTAATAAAGACGGTACCCCCGCGTCCGCCGAAGTTACCGCTATAGGCGACGAGCCTGTCTCTATCGCCGATACGGGCGAATATCTCGTAAACGGCGGCAAAACGGACTATAAAATAGTCATAGGCAAAGACTCGACCAAAACGGAAAAGTACGCCGCCGAAGAACTGCAAAACTTTATAAAGCAGTCGACCACCGTTAAAATCCCCGTCGCGTCGGACGCAAGCGTTTCGCACGACAATAACGGGCGTTACATCTCGGTCGGCGATACCGCGCTTTTAAAAGCGCAGACGGATATAGCCGTAAACTACTCCGAACTCGGCGAAAACGGCGTTACGGTAAACACCAAGGGTAACTGCGTTTACATTGCGGGCGCAACCGAAATGGGCACGCTTTACGCGGTTTACAGATTTTTGCACTATCAGGTGGGTTACGAAGCGTACGCTTACGACTGCGTGGAAGTAGACTATCATCAATCGCTAAAATTAAAGAATTTTGCGTATAAGCACGTTCCGTCGCTCGGTCTTACGACTGCCGAAGACGCCGAAATGTCGGGTCCTTCGAAAGTCAAAGAAGCGTCGAGAATGTTAATTTACGCTTCCAAAAACGGCGGTTACGATTTAAACGGCAACTTGTTCAACGGGCTTTGGTGTCACACCACCAACTTTTTAATCACCGCCGATTACGATAACCCCCGCGTTGAAGCCGCGCAGAGCGAAGAGCGCGAAGCAAAACTTAAAGAAGTCGGCGAAGACGAAGAACTTTCATCTCTTAAAGATAACGCGGACTTTTTGAAAGGCTTTGAAAAGGGCGTGACCACGTTATTCTCTTCTTCCCGCGGGACGAAAGATAATATCGGCAAAGAAGACGCTCAAAAACTTTACAACTACACCGTTGACAGAAAGGGCAATCTCGTTCCTAAATACGTAAAAGTTATGGTTGAGGATAAAGACGGCAACAAAACGCCGAAAATCGAAAACGGCAATTACGTTTACGAACTCGACGATAGCGGCAACCCGAAGTACGAACTTGACGAAAACGGCAATAAGCTTACCAATGAGGAAGGCTGGGCCGATTACCAAAAAGGCTACGACGCCGCTTACGCGAAAGGTACTTATCACGTAGGTTCTAAGTGGCAGGAAAACGTTAAAAAAATAAGAATCTGGAACAACAGCCAGGCGTGCTACACGAAAGAAGAAACCGTCACCCTTGCGGCAAATACGCTCTTTAATAAATACGTTAAGACAGCAACCGGTCCC
>CAKQMM010000080.1 GCA_934254755.1 uncultured Clostridia bacterium | reverse complement strand
TTAAGCATGTTTTTTCCGTAAGCGATATAGTCGCGATCGTCGTCGGTCGTGACGAGAGCATAATAAATCACTCCGTTCGTTTCGTAAGTTACTATTCCGAAAGAATAGTCGGTACGGGTCGGCTGTTCATACCAGCAAAACGCGCCGTTTTTACGGTAAACGGCTTCGGGGTACGCCAGCGACAAGTTAGCCGCGCTGTTGCCGATTCCCGACTTTCCTTTCGGTTTGCCGGATAAATACGCGGGGACGTGGAAAGCGACCTCGCACTTTTTAAAGCAGCGTATAACGCCGACGTTCACTTTACCCGACATAAAAATTTCGGCAAGCGGCTCTTCGCCGTCCGTAACGGTTATGCAAGCGTTATCTAAATCGAGCGAATAGCGGATGTGTTTCAGGTTGCCCGCAAACTTTAACTCGATATGCCCCGCCGTTATTTTCGACGGATAGGGCTTGCCCATAAAAACGTCTTCAAAAAGCCGCTCCCGCTCTTTCCAATCTTTTTTTTTGTCGCTTAAAGACAGCTTTACTAAATTTTCGTAATTAAAACCGCTTTCAAGGGTAGTTTCGTTGGGGCGCAAGTCCCATAAATCCGTCCTGTCTACGGTAATTTTAAGGGGGCTCGAACCGTACACCAAACTCCCCGTCAAACCGTTGCCGAGCGGAAGCCCTTCGTACCATACTTCTGTTTTTGCGTTTATTTTATCCATTTTATTTCCATCGGTTTAAGTTCAAGCGTTTGTTTTTTGCCGTTTATATCGTAAAAATCGGTTATTTGCTTAAAACTTGAATTATTTACGATGGCGTACGTCCCTGCGCCCGGGTAATAGTTACATTCGGTTGCGGGGTTAGACGAATATGCGCAGTATAAGTCTTTATTCGCAACGAAGCACATCGCTTTATACAAAAGCCGCGAATTTTCAAAACTGTACGGGATACCCGTTATATAAAAACTTTTGCCCTTTCCGAACTTATTCGTAGCCATTTTGACTTCGCCGATATTAACGTTACGCTTAAACCTGTCGCTTATAATTATATCTAAAACTTCGGTTCCGTCAAGCGCGTAAATATTTTTTTTATCTTCGCCGTAATCTACCCCTTTAAGCCCGTCGGTTAACGGGCTTGCGACTTTTTCAACGTTGTATTTGTCGATTGAAAGGGTGTAACCTATCTCTTCGTCAACCCCTAAAACGTCGGCAAGTTGGAAATATCTGCCGTTTCCTTCGCAAGCGGTGGGTTCGCCGACGCCTATAAATCCGCCGCCGTTATAAACGAATTTGCGGATAGCGGTCTGAAGTTTTTCGTCAAGCCACGCCTTGCCGCCCGAGTACGAAGTGTAAGCGTCGCCCGCATTGATTATAACGTCAATATCTTCGGACACGCCGTTTAAAACGTCGTCGAAAGACAAAAACTCTACGTCGACGGGAAGCCCCGATATCGCTTCCAGAATACCCTGATAAGAATAAATTTGCTGGTACCAAAGTTCGTGGGCGCACATGTGGCTCATCCAACTGCGCTTTTTGCCCCATGCGTTCAAAAGGCCGACTTTAAGTTTGCAATAGGGCTTTTTATTGTCTACCGCGTCGTATATGGTGCGGAATTCGTCCGCTATTTCGGCAACCCTGTCCACGAATTTCGGGAATTTAGCCGCAAGCGAAAGATATCCGCCGAAGCCCATTCTGTCGATGGGTTTGCGCATAATCGCGCGGCGCGCCGTGCGCCAGTTGCGGTTCAACTCGTCCAAAGCGGCTTGCTCGTTCCCGTCGAAGAAGGTGTCGGGAAAGAAGTAAGGCAAAAACCTGCCTTCGTGATATTTAACGAAGGGGATTTCGGACAACATTCTGACCGTTACGCCGCCGCCTACCGAACCCACGACCGCGTCAAGCCCCATATCCTTAAAATGCTCGCCGTACGGCTCGGAACCTATCCAATCGTCGCCTAAAAACATCATAGCTTCCTTACCGTAACTATGGACGATTTCAACGAGTTCGCCGACCGTTTTTGAAACGAACCGCTCGACAAAGTCCATATACTTTTTGAACTTTTCGGTCGGGGTACGGAAGCAGTTGTTGTAATATCCGCTGTCGACGAAGTCTTCGGCGGTAAGGCGTATGCCGCTTTCTGCTTCAAAGTCTTTGATTAAAACGGGGTTTGCGGTCTGTGCGTAACCGAACCATTCGACTTGTCTTTCTTTACCTAAATCGTTAAAAATAAGGGTGAATTGATATAAAAAGGTGGTGAACCTTACGACGCTCGTTTCGGGATTTTTCTCGCACCACTCTTTCATGTGCCGCTTAACGTACTCTTTCGTCGCGGGGAACGCGGGGTCGTAGGTGAGCTGCTTTTCGCAAGTCCATTCGTTAGTTAAATAGTTGTATATCTGCACGGGATGCCACGTTACGCGCGCCATAAAAGTGACGGTGTATTCGTGGAAAGTTTTTGCACCCGTTACGGTAACCACGCCCGTTTTATCGTCCGCGCTCCAATTATTCCGCGCGACTTCTTCGCCCGTCGTGCGGTCGAAAACCTGCCAGAATTCAAGGTTTTTATAGTCGGGGTCGAACTCGTCCTTTAAAAAACCTTTCATAATTTCTATTTTAAGGGTGGGCAAGACCGCTAAATTGCGGTTTGAAAGCAAAAATATGCGTTGCGCTTCTTCGGGGTGCTTGCGCGCCCATTCGTTATCGCCGCGAACGACGAAGTAGGTGTTGTAAACCTTGCCGAACTGCCCCGCGTTTTCAGGGAGCCTTGTTCCGTCGCAATCGCGCACGGCGTCCGCGCCCCATTTTTCCGCTATAATTTTAGTGCCTTCGACGAAACTTTCGTCGGTGGGTATAGTAAATCTTCCTTTGCTCATAACGTGTTCTCCTTGACAATCGAAATAATTTTGCCGAATCCGAACGGCAGTTTTGACGGGTATAATTCGTTAAACTTTACTTCTTTTATATACGGCGTTAAATCGGCGGTTTCAATGCCGTTTATATAAACGCCGTCGTAGGTAATTTTATCCGCCGTACAAATAACGTACGGGTCGAAAAGTTCAAGCCGTTTTTCGGGGATATACTGCGATTTCGGCCCCACCGTCATAAAATACGAATTAGGATATTCTTTTTTATTTAACTTGACTTTTACGTTTTTAAATTTAACTCCGCTTATATTACTGCCGACTTCGAAGGTTGAAAAATTCCCCGCGACCGCATCTTTGTTCAGATAGTTAGGCTGGCGGTCTACGGGTGAAGTCGTGTCCGCGTCTATATTTTCAAAAACAACGTTTTCTATCCGCCCCACCCCCACGCGCTTTTCGGGCAAGCGGGTATAAGCGGGCGTTTGCAGATACATTTTAAAAGTCGTCACGCCGGAAACGTTTTTGACGGTTAAGTTTTTAATATAACAATCTTCCGTTTCGCCGTTTTTATACGGGTAAACGCCCGGCTGAATTCTGAACGACTTGTGCGCGTTTTTATCGCCCTTTGCGTAAACCCCGTCAACCGTCAGATTTTCGATACAACCGAAGTTTATGGACGAATTGTCCCAATCGTAAGCGTTTAAGGCGATTAAATCGTCTTCCGTATGTCCGTAAAGGTTTTTTATTACTCCGTTTTTAACCCCGCCGTTGACGTGCAGTCCGTCGGCAAAACAAGATTTAAACTGTAAATTTTCGATATTAAAGCCGTCAATCCGCCCTATCTGGCAGGCAAAACCCGCGGTCTTTAAAAAGGTCAAGTTTTTAAGCGTTAAGTTTTTAACGCCGCTCAATAAAAAGCATGCGGAAACGCCGCGCATGCTGTCGCTTGAATCGAAGCAGCCCGTAACGCCGTAACCTAAACGCTCTTCGTTTTCTTCCGCCCAAACGCCGCCCGACACGGATATGTTTTCGTCAACGGGCGCGGTTTTTAATATTTTATTATCCGAGCCGTCTATAACGCTTGCGTTACGTAAAAGGAGAGTTTTCGTGCCTTTTATAAGGATAATTTCGGCAAACTCGTCGGCAATGATTTCAGTGTCCGACGGAACGATAAGAGACCCGTCGATATAATATTTTCCGCGCGGAATATACACGTCGCGGTAAGTTTTTAAAGCGTAATTAAACGCTTCAGTCCATATTTTGCCGTCTTTATAGGCTGCAAAACCGTCGCTATACAGCGTGGACAGGTCTATTTTGCCTTTTTTGTTTACCATGGCGTGGGTACCCCCGCAACGTAATGCCAGTAGTTAAGTTCGGGGTTTTGCGGACCCGTTTCCGAATAATAGTATAAGGTAGCCTTTTCGGTCGTTATCGATTTGGCGGAAAAAGTTATACCGCGGTTCGTGTACTCTACTTCCGAAATCCGAACGGTTTCCCAGTCGGCTTCGCCGCCCGCATAATATACTTCTTCTAAATTGTACCAAAGCGCCAGATCTTCTATCCGCCTTAAACTTTTCGGCAGTAAAATCGACGTCGATTTGCACGCAAAAGCGTACGCGCCTATCGTTTTAACCCCTTCGGGCACGTCTACGCGCCCCGTAAACGCGCAACCCTGTATCGCGCGCGCAGGCACTTCGGTTATATGCGGAGGGAAGGTGAACGACGTGAACGAAAAACATTCCGCAAACACGTTCGCTCCGAGCTTAACAACCGTTTCGGGGATATCGACGTTACTTAAATTTTTGCATCCGCTAAACGCATGGTCGCCTATCGACGTAAGGTTTTTGGGGAAGCGCACCGACAAAAGTTCGGTGTTGTTTTTAAACGCTTCCGCGTCAATCGCGGTGACGGCAGCCCCCTTGAAACTATCGGGCATATAAACGTCCGAATCTTTGCCGCTATATCCTTTTATAACGTAATCGCTTCCTTTAAGCGACTTTTTAAAGGTTAAGCCTTTTGTATAACTAACCGTACCGACGGTTAAGTTTTTTGTAACAGCGGTATCGAAATCATAATCCCATTCGGTAACCAAATCGCCGCTTTGGCCGCTGATAGTTTCTTGTTCGGGAGCGGAAATGTTTTTGCGGTCTACCTTTTCGCCTTCGGGAACCGTAACTTCCGCTTTCACGTTGCCGTTTTGCTTAAAAGTGACGGTATAGGCGGGTTTTGGCACTTCTACCGTCGGCGTTTCGGGTTTTCCGCAAGCGGAGATTACACTCGCCGATACGGCAAGAATTAAACTAAAAGCAAGTATTCCGATTTTTTTAGATAACGTTTTCATTTTTATCCTTGTTGATTTAAAACAAATACGCTTTCCGCCAAAACCGACGCGGCGGCGGGAAGCGTACTTAGTTTAGTTGTTTGTTGCTTTAAAATCGTTTTGCAATATTAACAGACATATTGTTTTGACATTCTGAACGCAATGAGTACTGTCATTCTGAGTGAAACGAAGAATCTCCGCGGAAGCGTGCTTGACTTTTATAAACCCCGTCCCCTTTTTAACATAGGGGAAGAGAATACGCCCGCATTTAAATCCGCTTCCGTTTCCACGAGATGTTTCGCTAACGCTCAACATGACAGATTGTGTCTTTCTGAGTGAAACGAAGAATCTCCGCGGAAGCGTGCTTGACTTTTATAAACCCCGTCCCCCCCCCTTTAGCGTGAGGGGACGAGATTAAGCCTGTGTTTATGGTTTACGCAACCGACGTTTACCAAAGGGCGGGAACGTCGTTTTCGTCAAAGTGCCACTTGCCTGCGCTTTCCGTTTCGCTATAGTAGTAAGTGTTCTTTACGAGTTTGTCGTTTCCGCTCAAAGAAATTTCCGTAGAGCCGTAAACGTACAAGTTAAGCACGGGGGTTAAGGAACCGTTCTGGGTTACGAATTGCTGATCCGCCGCCTGATAACCGTCGCCTATTATAACTGTTTCGAGCTTATCGCAGTTAAGGAAGTTATTG
>CAKQMM010000079.1 GCA_934254755.1 uncultured Clostridia bacterium | reverse complement strand
TCCCGAATTCGACGAAAACGTGCACGTTATCGAGCCGTTTACCGTGCCCTACGAGTGGCAGGACACGCTTTCGATAGACCCCGGGCTTAAAAACCCGCTGTCGTGCCATTGGTACGCGGTTGACTTCGACGGCAACGTTTACGTAATAGAAGAGCATTTTGCCGCCGGGCTAAGCGTTGAAGAGCACGCCGAAATTATCAGGCAAAAATCGGATAAAATCGGCTGGCACAGGGATATGAACGGAAAAATTTCCGCCCTTATAGACAGCGCGGCGAACCAACGCACTCTCGCTTCCGCAAAAAGCGTGAGCGAACTCTTCTTCGACTACGGCATAAACGTGAACGCGAACGTCAACAAAGACTTATTCAGCGGAATTAACAGAGTAAAAAGTTACTTTAAAAACAATAAAATTTTCATTTTCAAAAATTGCGTAAACCTTATATCGGAACTTAAAACCTATTGGTGGGGTAACGGCGACGCGCCCGTCAAAAAGGACGACCACGCTCTCGACGAATTAAGATATTACGTTATGAGCAAACCCGTCGCCGCCGAAACGCCGGTTAAACTGAACGCCGTTCAGCGCGACAAGTTAAGGTTGATTAAAAGGTTGCGCAATAAAGGAGGACGTTATTAAAAGAAAATCGGCCGTAATAAAAGCTTTGAAACGACGCGCCACGGGTTACGACTTTACCGAAGTTACCGAAGAGTACGGCGAAAACAAAGACGGCGAACTTAAAGTATTAAAAAAGAAGGTTGTAACCAAAAATCTTCCGCCCGACGTGTCCGCCCTTAAACTGCTTATAGATATCGAAGGCGAAGAAGACGACGTTTTAAAAATGACCACCGACGAGCTTATTGCCGAAAAAGAAAAAATCTTAAAACGAATAGGAGGTGAAAAGGGTGAAAGTAATAAAACTTAAAGAAAAACACAGTTGCGACGCGCTCGGTTGCGGAAAGCTTGCCGAAGCCGCGCTCGTCACAAGCGAAGCCGCGCTTTACGGCGGCGAAGTGTTTTTGTGCCGCGAGTGCTTAAAAAACGCCGCCGCGGCGCTTAACGAATATTATTTAAAGGAGATAAAAAGTGCAAAGCAAAGATAAATATCTTGAAGATTTAGTAAAGTCCGTCGAAGAAGATTTTGCTAAAAGAATAGACGAACGGCGCGAGTTCGAGCGGCAGTGGAAACTGAACGTCAACTATTACGTCGGCAATCAATACTGCGAAGTGTACCCGACGGGCGAGGTCGGCGAGGAAGAAAAAAATTATTATTGGCAGTCGCGCGCGGCGTTCAACCACATCGCGCCGATTATCGACGTAAGACTCGCTAAACTCGGCAAAATTCGCCCCGCGATGAGCGTTCGGGCGGCGGGCGGAGAAGAAAAGGACTTAAAGCTTGCCGAGCTTTCGACCGAAATTTTAAATTCCGTCTGCTCGGATATGAATTTCGATAAGGTGGTAAGAAAGGTTACGGAACTTAGCGAAATTTACGGCACCGCATTTTATAAAATCATCTGGAACGCCGATAAAGGCAGAAGTTTAGGCGAAAAAGACGGCAAAAAGGTGAAAGAAGGCGGGGTTGAAATCACCGCCGTTTCCCCTCTTGAAATTTTCCCCGAAAATTTGTATGCGGATGATTTAAGCGGGCAAAAAAGCATAATTCACGCCCGCGCCGTAAACGTCGAAGACATATACAAAACTTACGGCGTAGAATTAAGCGGCGAAGATATCTCGTCTTTTTCCGAATACGGCGAAAGTAAGTTCAACGTTAGCTACAACGGCGGGTTTAAAGAGGTTAAATTCGCGGGGGTTATGCATAACGCCGTTATGCTTATCGAAAAGTACGAACTTCCGTCTAAAGATTATAAAAACGGCAGACTTATAACCGTTGCGGGCGGAAAACTGCTCTCATTAAGCGACTTACCGTACATAAACGGAGCGGACGGGGAAAGGGTTCTTCCGTTCGTAATGCAAAAATCGCTCGCGAAAGAGGGCGCGTTTTTCGGCGCGTCCGTAATCGAAAGGCTTATTCCCGTTCAGCGCGCGTATAACGCCGTCAAAAACAGAAAGCACGAGTTTTTAAACAGGCTTTCGGTGGGCGTGGTCGCGGCGGAGGACGGATCTATCGACGCGGACGATTTGGAAACCGACGGTTTATATCCCGGCAAGGTTATAATTTACCGTCAGGGTTCCCGCCCGCCGCAACTTTTCGGCGTGGGTCAGGTTCCCACCGACTTTACCCTTGAAGAAGAGAGGCTTTTAAAAGAATTTTCCTCTTTATCGGGGTCGAGCGAGAGCGCGCGAAACGTCGATTTATACAGCGGAAACTTGTCGGGAAACGCAATCGAACTTTTAATCGAGCAGGACGACGAAAAGCTTTTAACCAGCGCCGAAAACGTACGCTCGGCAGTGAAAGAAACGGCAAAACAGGTTTTAAGGCTGTTTAAGCAATTTGCCGTAGATACCCGAGTGATAAGAGTCGCAAACGACAATAAAAAGGTTAAACTTTTCTACTTTAAGGGTAGCGACATTTCGAGCGAAGACGTTGTTTTCGACACCGAGTACGAAGCGACCAAGTCGCCCGCGCAAAAGAAAAACAACGTGATCGAAATGCTTAAAATGGGGCTTTTAACGGACGCCGACGGCAAACTTTCGGCAAGAACAAAGTCTAAAATTCTCGAAATTTTGGGTTACGGCTCGCTCGACAGCGTGCAGGACATAACGGTTCTGCATAAAAACAAAGCCGAGCGCGAAAACGTCGAAATGCTTAAAAAGGAAGTGCCCGCCGATAGCTTTGACGATCACGAAGCGCATATAGAGGAGCATTTGCGCAAAATTTTATCTATCGAGGGCGACGAAAAGGAGTATAAGGATAGGCTCGTCAAGCACTTAAACGAGCATAAAACTTTTATCGCAAAATCGGCGATTATATCCGCCGGAAATTTAAGCGAACAAAATTTAAACGATAAGGAAGATAACTGATATGGAAACTGCGGAAGGGTTAAACAAAAACGCTTTGATAAAAGAACAAGAACCCGCAAAAACTCAACCCGGGCAAGCTTTAAGCGAGCCGCGCGATGAAATTTCGGATAGCGAAAAAGCCGCTTTAAGCGGTGCAAAACCCGGAATCAAATCGCAAAACTCAGGCGTTGCAGCCGAAAAAACCGACGGCGAAAAGGCGGGCAAGGTTGAAAAATTAGGCGGAAAATTCAAGGACGTCAAGGCGCTTTTGGACGCATACAATTCTTTACAATCGGTTTTCACGGAACGCAGCCGAAAACTAAAAGAATTGGAGAGGGAAAAAGTAAACGCTAACGCGCAAACAATCAACGACTTGCAAAGTGGCGGCGGGAATTTACTTGAAAAAATCGTCGGCAAAAATAAACTTACCGACGAGGAAACGTCGCGGCTGAAATTAACCGCCGAAACTTTCGGCTGCGACGAGGGCATAGGGCTCGTAAAGGCGTACGTAAAAATGCTTGAAGATAAACTTAAAGACGGTGAAAAATACTCTTCGCGGGAGTATATACTTCAAAAAATCAACGAAGACCGTGCTTTGAAGGATGAAGTAATAAAAAATTATCTCGGCGAAATCGTCGCCAAAAAGCCCGACGCTATTCTACTTTCGGGCGGCGGACAAGGCGTTTACGCGCCCCCGCTCAAACCGAACAGCCTTGCCGAAGCGGGCGAAATTGCTCGGCAAATATTTATCAATCAGGAGAATACTAAATGGTAACAATGGCAACAGCAGACAACGCACTCAAAACCGCGTATTTAGGCGTAGTAAGCGATCAATTAAATACTACGGTAAACCCGTTGCTTGCAAAAATCAAACAGACGGCAGAAGATGTATGGGGTAAAGAAATAAGAAAACTCGCGCGTTACGGCATCAACGGCGGTATCGGTGCGGGCGACGAAGACGGCGCGCTTCCCGGGGCTGCGGGCAACAATTACGAACAATTCGTGCTCACCCTTAAAAACCTTTACGGCACCATCGAAATAAGCGATAAAGCGATGCGCGCTTCCGAGTCTTCGAGCGGCGCGTTCGTCAACCTTTTAAACGCCGAAATGGAGGGACTTATCAAGGCTTCTTCTTATAACTTCGGCAGAATGTTGTTCGGCGACGGCAGCGGCGTTTTAGCGAAAGTTTCGTCTATAACGAGCGGAGTCATCACCCTTGACAGCGTTAAAAACTTAGTCGAAGGCATGGTCGTAGACTTCCGCGCCGCGGCAGACGGTTCCGTCATCGCCTCGGCAGGCGCAAGGCGAGTTCTTATAGTAGACAGAACGAACAAAACCATAACCGTCAGCGGCACGACCCTTACCGACACGACCGTTCCCGCTAACTCTCTCGTCACCGTTCAGGGCTCGTATAATCAAGAAATTACCGGCTTAGGCGCGATTTTTAAGTCTACCGGCACTATTTACGGGCTTGATAGAGCCACCCACAAATGGCTTATCCCCTACATTAAAACGGACGTCGGCTCGATATCCGAAACGGTTATTCAGACGGCTATCGACTACCTTGACGAAACGGCGGGCAGCAAAGTAAACTTCATAGTTTGTTCGAGCGGCGTAAAGCGCGCTTTCCAAAACCACCTTTCCACTTATAAACGTAACGTTGACGTAATGGAACTTAAAGGCGGATATAAAGCCCTTTCTTATAACGGCATACCCATTATAAGCGACAGGTTCTGCCCCGCGGGCACTATGTACCTTTTAAACACCGACGATTTTGCCCTTCATCAGCTTTGCGACTGGAAGTGGCTCGAGGGTGAGGACGGCAAAGTCATCAAACAGGTTGCCGATAAACCCGTTTATAAGGCGACTTTGGTTAAATACGCCGACCTTTTGTGCTCGCGCCCCTGCGGGCAGGCAATGCTTTCGGGGATAACCGAGGCGTAATAAGGAGTGATTATGCAGGTAAGAGATTGCGTAGCGTTCGCCGCCGAAACGCTCGACCTTAAAAACGTCGTCAAATACTTAAAAAGCGGCGAAACGAACGATTATAACAACGTATCCGATACGATTGAAACGCTCCTCGGCGCATACAACGCCGTTGCGGACGAAATCGCGCGCGATTTTATAAAACTTACCCGCAGCGAAGTTTTTACCGTTACGGGCGGAGAAATAAAGTTTAATAAATTCAGCGATAACCCGCTTAAAATTTTAAGCGTTAAAGGGACGGACGATAAAGCCGTCACGGCTAAAATTTACCCCGATAAAATCGCGACCGACGCGGGCGAAATAACCGTCGAATACGTCTACGCCCCCGCCGCAAGAAGTATAAACGACGAGTGCGACTTTAACTACACCGAAATCGGCGCGCGAACGCTCGGTTTAGGGGTCGCGGCTGAATACGCGCTCATAAGCGGAATGTACGAACAGGCCGTTATTTATAACGAAAAGTTCATCGACGCGATGAAAAACGCGCTTTTTAAGCGCAAAAAACCCAAAATAAAGGGAAGGGCGTGGTTTTAATGAGTTATTTTACGACTTTAAACGATTTATCCGTTAAAAAAAAGACGGTCACCGTAGGCTCTTTTTTCGGGGTTAATTCGCTTAAAAGCGAGCGGCTTACAGACGCGGACGAAGCGGTTGAATGTTACAACTTTTCGACCCGTAACGGCGGGCTTACCGACGGCGACGGAATCGAGGAGTTGACCCTCAACGGCAAAACTTTTCCTCTCCCCGCGGGCGTTTATCCGCTTAAAATTTATTATTACCCCTATATCGAACCCGTAACGCTTAACAAAAAGGACAAGCTCCTCGTATACGGGAGCGACGGCAGCTTATACCTGTTTGAAATTTACGATAATAAAGAACGGGTTAAACTTGGCGGGGCGACTTTTTCGTCGCCCCCGTCAGCCGTCTCCTATAACTACGACGATACCGACGTTTTAATTATAAGCGGCGAAGGCGAAGGAACTTATATTCTTAAAAACGACGCATTAACCCCCGTGCCCGACGCGC
>CAKQMM010000078.1 GCA_934254755.1 uncultured Clostridia bacterium | reverse complement strand
TTTTTGGCAATATTTAAGCGAAGAGGCGGATAAGTCGGCAAGAGAAACCAAGCGTTTTTACGCAGGGTTCAAAGGCTTTATAGCGGCGATATATTTTGCGTTCGTGTTTTTTACGGCGTTTAAGTTTAATGCGGGAGGGCTTACCGTCGCGCTTGCGGCGGTTGCCGGGGCGGACGTTTTAGTCACCGCCGCGGTAATAATAATTCCTCTTTTTGCATTTAAGCTAAGCGGCAAAGGTTACAGGCGCGCGGAACTTGCCCTTGCGTTTTTAGGTCTTTTAAAAACGGTTTTGAGGATAGCGGACGTTACCTTATTGCTTATACTTTCCGCAAAAACGCTTGACGGTGCGGATAAGCCGAGTTCGCTTAAAATCGTCGTTATGATATTCGCGGTGCTGACCGCGCTTATCGTGTACGGGGTCGAATTCATCGCCTTGATTATCAAATACGTCAAGTACAGGGCGACGAAAAGTATAGTGCAGGTTGCCGACGCGATAGATAACGGAAGGCTCGAAGATTCGGGCGGCGGGTATTACGGCGGCTCGCCTAAGGACAGCGTAAGCCGCGGCTACAATGACGGCGACGAAGAATTTCATCAAAGATAAATTAAAACAGCAATTTTAAAAGCCGCTTCACACACAAAGCGGCTTTTAGTTTTGTAAAATTGTACGTAAGCAAGTTTTTGCTTTAAACTTCGGTTGATATAATTCCGCGTCGAATTTTTTTGCGACGGGGTCTTTTTATAGGTCAATGCCTGCCTTTAAAAATTCTAATATTTTTTGCTTTTTGGTTTTGTCGTATCGGTGAAAAAGGCTTAAAAGTTCACCGTCTTTTTGGTCGCCGGAAGAGGCGGCGGAGTTTTTAATTACGCCGAATTCGTCTTCGCGCCCGATTAAGTAATCGACGGAGCAGTTGAAATAATCGGCAAGTTTTTTCAAATCGTCAATCGACGGCTCTGTTTTCCCCAATTCCCACGCGCTTATGCACTCTTTACTGCGGTTTAAACTGCTTGCGACTTCACGCTGTAATTTGCCGTTTTGTTCTCTTAATTCTTTAAGTCTTAACATTTTATTGATCCTTAACAAAACTAAAATAATAAAATATTCACTTAAAGTCTTGACAATGAATAAAATAAACATTACAATTTTTACACAGTGAATGAAATATTGACTACAAAATGTTTACATCATGGCAGTGGAAAGGTAAAGTAGCGTTCTATATGCGCCGATTTATAACGCATAGTTTATTATTCAAATAAAGCGATTGAGCCATGCTGCCGCAAGCAGAGTTTTCTGCAAAAAATGACACGTTGCAATTATGCGGCGTGTTTTTAATTTATTCAACATTATGGCGTTTGTTTTTACGGCGGTTTTAGCGGAAATTTTCGACAAGCAAAAAGCGATACGGGAAGTATCGCTTTTTTGTTTTGGTGCCGGTGGCCGGACTCGAACCGGCACGCCATCGCTGGCGGTGGATTTTGAGTCCACTACGTCTGCCAATTCCATCACACCGGCATATTTGATTGAAATAACGCTTAAACGCCGAATGGGGTTGATTTTTGCCGCAAATTGTGCCATACTTATATAGCAAACTTGTTAAACCCGTTAAAAACAGCCGTTTGCGCTTTCAACGGACTAATAATATCACAAATTATATTAAATTGCAAATATTTTTTTAGAGTGAATATGAAAAAACTTATTTTAATCGACGGCAACAGTTTAATAAACCGCGCGTTTTACGCAACGCCCGTTTTAACCGACAAGGCGGGGCGACCCACGAACGCCGTTTACGCGTTTACGAATATGCTCGTTAAAATGATTACCGAAATGAAGCCCGACCGCATTTTGGTTGCCTTCGATCGGCACGAGCCGACTTTCCGCCACCTGATGTACGGCGAGTATAAGGGGACGCGCAAACCCATGCCCGAAGAATTGCGCCCGCAAATACCCATGCTTAAAGAACTTTTAAAAGTTATGGGGATAGCGACTTTCGAGTGCCCCGGTATCGAGGCCGACGATATAATCGGCACCATGGCTAAAAAGGGCGAGTACGAAGCTTATATTATAACGGGCGATAAAGATAGTTTTCAGCTCGTCGATAAAAACACGACCGTCTACTTTACCCGCCGCGGAATAAGCGACGTTGAGATTTATAACAGCGAAAACTTTCTCGAAAAAACGGGAATAACCCCGCCGCAGATAATAGACCTTAAAGCGTTGATGGGCGATAGTTCCGACAATATCCCCGGCGTTACCGGCGTTGGCGAAAAAACCGCGCTCGGTTTGCTTAAAACTTACGGCACGGTGGATAATTTGTACGCCCACGTAGGCGAACTTAAGGGCAAACTTAAAGAAAACGTTGAAAACTCGAAAGACGTATCTATGCTCAGCAAAACGCTTGCGACCATTAAAACGGACGTAGACATTCCCCTAAAAGACGACGATTTAACGTTCAACTTCCCCTTTACGGAGCAGGTTAAATCGGCTTTTGTAGACCTCGATTTCAGAAACCTTATTAAAAAAGACGAACTTTTTTCGGCTTCTATGCCCGTAAGCGATAAAACAACAGTCGAAACGCGCGTTATAAGTCAGGGCGACGGCGTTATAAACGAAATAATAAGCGAACCCGTTTTAACCCTTGCGATAGATAAAAACGTGAGCGTTTACGTTAAAAACGTCGAATACGTTTTCACTATAAAAGAAGCGTTTTTCGATGAAGGCTTTACCCTTATGGAGGCGTTGAACGCGCTCGCGCCCTTTTTAGGCGACGAAAAAAAGCACGTTATATGTTTTAGCTATAAAGCGTTGAAAACTTTTTTGAGCGACGTGGGAATAGAACTTTCCGCCTCTTACGACGACGTGGATATTTTAAGATATCTTGCCGACTTTTCGGGCAAAGAAGAAACGCTTAAAGAAGTAATTTCTTACTACGGCCTAAGCGCCGAAACGCCCGCGTATTCGCTGAACGTTTTATACGAAAAGTTTATAAAACAAATTAAAGACGAACAAGTCGATAAACTTTACTACGACGTAGAGCTACCCTTAGCTAACGTTTTATACGATATGGAGCGGGCGGGGTTTAAGGTTGACGCGGAGGCTTTGCAAACGGTCGGCGACGGCTATAAAAAAGAGCTTGCCGATTTAACCGAAAAAATTTACGCCGCCGCGGGCGAAACTTTCAACATAAATTCGCCTAAACAGTTATCTGTCGTCTTGTTTGAAAACCTTAAAATCGGCAAGGGCAAAAAACTGAAAAGCGGCGGATATTCTACGGGGGCGGAAGCTTTGGAAGAACTTGCCGACGCTCATCCCGTGGTGCCGCTCATATTGCGGTACAGGCGAATTTCAAAACTTTCGTCAACCTATGTGGACGGGTTTAAGCCGCTTATCGACAAAAAAACGGGGCTCGTGCACACTTGCTTTAACCAGACGCTTACATCGACGGGCAGGCTTTCGTCGAAAGAGCCGAATATGCAAAACATCCCCGTGCGCGACGAAGAGGGCAGAGAATTAAGGAAACTTTTCACCGCAAGAAGCGACGAAAACGTGCTTATCGACGCGGACTATTCGCAGATAGAGTTAAGGCTTTTGGCGGCGTTTTCGGGCTGCAAAGAATTGATAAACGCCTACCATAGCGGCGAAGATATACACGCTTTGACGGCGGCGCGCGTGTTTAAAGTTCCGCTTGACGAAGTGACGCCCGCGCTTCGCCGCAAGGCAAAAGCCGTAAACTTCGGCATAATTTACGGTATAAGCGAATACGGGCTTGCAAAGAACGTAAAATGCTCCCCAAAAGTTGCGGCGGAATATATCAAAAAATACTTTGAAACATACCCCGAAGTTAAAGAATATATGGATAAAAACGTAGAGTTTGCCCGCAAAAACGGTTACGTTACCACTATTTTTAACCGTCGCCGCTATATTAAAGAGATAAATTCGCAAAACTATAATCTGCGCTCGTTCGGCGAGCGCGCCGCAATGAACATGCCCTTGCAGGGAAGTAGTGCCGATATTATAAAAATCGCGATGGTGAACGTCTTTAACAGGCTTAAAGCGGAAGGCTTTAAAGCTCGGCTTATCATGCAGGTTCACGACGAACTTATTATCGACGCGCCCGCGGAGGAAGCGGAAGCGGTTAAAAAACTGCTCGTGTACGAAATGGAAAACGCGGTTAAATTATCCGTGCCCTTAACCGTCGAAGCGAAAGAGGGCCGCACATGGTACGACGCAAAATGAGCGATAAATCGGGCAAAATAATAGCCGTTACGGGCGGTATAGGCGCGGGGAAGACAACCGTCGCAAAAATTTTAAAAGATTCGGGCTACAAAGTTTTCGGTGCGGACGAAACTTATAAAAAACTGCTTAAACAAGGCGATTTTAAGCGGAAAATTTACAGCGCGACGGGGCTTGAGTATAACGGCAGGTTTATAAAAAAACAGGTTGCAGACGCAGTTTTCGGCGACCCCGATAAACTTAAAGCGTTAAACGCCGCGACGCACTCAGAAATTATGCGCGTTATGCTTGAAAAAAGCAAAAAAGCCGCATTAAAAAACGGAGGGCTCGTTTTTAACGAAGTGCCGCTTTTATTCGAGGGCGGGTTTGAAAGTTTGTACGACGGCGTTATCGTAGTGGTAAGAAATAAAGAAGCAAGAATCGCAGCGGTTCTTGCGCGGGATAAAACCGACGAAAAAAGGGTGCTTGCGCGGATAAACAATCAGGCCGATTACGAAAAAAAAGATTTAACTGCATATACTTTAATTGAAAACGACGGGGATATATCGTCGCTTTCAAAAAAGGTGAAAAAGGCAGTTGAAAAGTTTAAAAGTTAAAGCCCTTGCCGCTATATTGGCGGCGGTCGTTATCGTATGCGTAGGTTTTTTATGCTTGGCGGCGGAAAAGGGCGACTATAAAAAATACGAAAAAGAAGTGACGCTTGCGGCGGAAAAATTCGGAGTTGAAAGGTCGCTCATATTTGCCGTCATAAGAACGGAAAGCAATTTTTGCGAAACGGCAAAGTCGAAAAAAGGCGCGCTCGGCGTCATGCAGATTATGCCGTCTACGGCGGCTTTCGTCGCCGAAATGCTCGATATGAGCGGTTACGATTTGTTTTCGGCAAGCGACAATATTACTTTAGGCGTAAAATATCTTTCCTATTTAAGCGGAAAATTCAAATTTGAAGAAGCGGTGCTCGCGGCGTATAATGCGGGCGAAACGAACGCGCGCAAATGGCTTGCGGATGGCGGCGAAAGTTTTGACGGCGACGTTCCTTACAAGGAAACGCGCAGGTATATAAAAAAAGTTAAAAGGCGAAAAAAATTATACAAGTATGTTTGACGGCGATAAAAACGAAGAATTAAAAAACGAACTTAACGAAACTGTCGGCTCGGGCGAAACGGGTGGCTCGGGCGAAACGGGTGGCTCGGACGAAACGGGCGGCGAAAAAGCGGCGGCGGATAATATTGCGGGCGGTGAGGCGGACAAGGCTTCGGGCGGTGAGGCTATTAGCGAAACCGCCGGGCAAACCGTATTAAGCGGCGCGGAAAATAAAGGCGAACCGCTTTTGGACGGCGCGGCGAAAAGCGAGCAACCCGAACAAAAATTTTATTATCAACGCGATAAAAACTTTATAAAAAAATCGAACGCCAAAAACGCGCTCGCTTTCGCGTTGCTCGGATTGTTGCTGGGACCGTTCTTGGGGGTCGGCATATTCTTTTCGGTTGCCGCTCTTGCGGCAGCAATGAGGGTCAACGCTAAAAGCACGACTAAAAAGTGGGCGATAATCGTTTCTATAGTCGGCGTTATTTTAAACGCGGCGTTTATTGCCGCGCTTGTCGTCGCGCTTATAGTTTACGGCTTTTACTTGCCGCCCGTAGAGGGAGTGTAAAATTCGGGGTGAAGTATAACTTCACCCTGTTTTGTTTTTAAGCGCAAATTTGTGCGCCGCAAATTTGTCGAAATGTTCCCCAAATTTCGACACGCTTTGTAAATC
>CAKQMM010000077.1 GCA_934254755.1 uncultured Clostridia bacterium | reverse complement strand
GCGTTATAGCGGTTGCGATTATCGTTATTCCGGTCGTAACTTTTTTAAAGTCGGGAGGTGCTACCTTCGCAGACGTAAACGACGGTTACGCGCAATACGCGAGAAAAATCGACGATAAAACGCGACTTTATTCGCTTAAAACCGCACTCTTTATAAACGGACTTAAATGCGAAAACGTAAGCATCGAATACGACGAACAAAGTGAAATAAAATCGGTTTTAATTTTTTTCGATAAAAAGGTCATAGAAAGCGACCGTGACAGCATAAATATAAGCGAAAAGGCAAAAGAGATTGCTTCAAAAACGCTTGATGTAAATACGGCTTTGGTCGGTGTGGAATTTAACGGAGATGGGGGCGAAGAATTTGAGCGAACAGGTTAAGACTAAAAAGAAGTTAAAAACCGAGCATTTGCTGATAATTTTGCTCGTTTCGGTAGTGGCGGTCGCATTTATTTTCGGCGGGAATTTAAGCGGACTTTTTAAATCGGGTTCAGATACGGCGTCGTCTTCGGGCGACACGGAAAAACGGCTTGAAAACATAATTCAAAACGTAAGCGGCGCGGGTAAGTCGAAAGTTTTAATAACTTATGCCGAAAAAAGCCGGGTTGAAGTCGCAAAAGACGTCGTTAAAACCGAAAGCGGCGGGGTTACGACCGTAAAGGAAACGGTCGTGATGGTCGGGGGAAAACCTTACGTGATAAATGAGTATTTACCCACGGTTGAGGGAGTGATAATAGTTTGCGAGGGGGCGGACGACGTAAAAGTTCGCATGCAGATAACTGACGCGGTCGTAACCGCACTGAACGTAAGTGCGGATAAAATAAAAATTTTAAAAATGAAGTAAAAGGAGTAAACAATGTCAAAAAAGAAAAAAGTAATTATTTTAAGCTCGATGATAGCGCTTCTTGCGGTAACGGCGATTTTCAACTTCGTGTTGTCCGGAAACAAGTCTTATTCGGGTTCAAGCGAAGAAACCGCGTATTTCAGCGAGTACAGAACTCAACGTTCGACTTCAAGAAACGAGCAATTTCTTCAACTCGATAAAATCATTGCGGAAAGCGGCGAGGACACCGCTCAGCGCGAAGAAGCGATTAGCCGTAAATTCAAACTTACCGGCATAACCGAGCAAGAAATGAGGATAGAATCTCTCATAAAAGCTTGCGGCTACACCGAGGTGGTCGTTACGATGAGTGTAGATAACCCCAACATAAACGTAGTTGTTAAAGACGCCGACTTCACGCAGGACGACGCAATTAAAATTTACGATATAGTGGCGGGCGAGAGTAACGTCGATTGCGAAAACATAAACATAATCGCTTATTTATAAGCAAAACCAAGTAAACTAAAAAATCAAGCGCGGGGCAATATCCGCGCTTTTTTATTAGATAAATCGTTGAGTCGCGATTTTATTCGCTTAAATCAGTAATTGCCGCCCGCAATTATTAAATTTTGCAATTATTGCTTTTAAGTTATCGTTCGAATGGCAAATATATTCATTTTTTTGAATATTTGCAAAATATTCTTTTAAAAACGCTGTTAAAATAAAAAAAAGTATGATATACTTTTAGCAAAGAAGGCTACGGAGATTATTATGGCTATTTATAAACGTAATACCGACGAACAAAGAAAAGGTAAAGTCACATACAATGCGGGCATAGTTAAAGGCATAATTGCCCTTGCCGTTAACGAAGTTGCGGGCGTGTCGCTTAAAAAGCGCAAACGCCGCGATAAGCTCGACGAAGTTAAAATAGAATTCGTCGGCGAAGTCGTTACGGTGGACGTAAGTTGTGAAATTACTTACGGCTATAACGTTCCCGACGTTGCTTACAACATTCAGCAAAGCGTTAAACACAATATCGAATCTATGTCGAAATACAAAGTAAACGCCGTCAACGTTCATATCGACGGGGTTACGTTTAACGAAGACTAAAATTATTTGAGTTAATTACACTTTCGCCGCTTTAAAGCGGCGATTTTAAAGAGGAAAGAAGGAGTTAAGATGCGGAAGAATTCAAGAATTGCGGTATACAAAATTTTATTTTCAAAAGTGTTTAACAACGAGCCTTACGACGGATTTGAAGAGCTTATTTTTAACGAAGAAAAACTTGGTGAAAAAGATATTGCGTTCGCCCGAGAACTATTAAGCGCATTCAACGCGCACGAAACTATAATCAACGATATTATCGCAAAATATGCGCAAGGATATAGTTTTAAAAGGCTTTTTGCCACCGATAAATGCGCTATGCAAATTTGCGTAACGGAAATGCTTTATTTTGAAAATATCCCCCATATCGTTTCGATATCGGAAGCGATGGACTTAGTGAGGACTTATTCTGCGGAAGAAAGCCCCAACTTCGTAAACGGCATTTTGGCGCAAATCAAAAAGTCGATCGAGTCGGGCGAAATAACGGGAGAAGCTCCCGCCGCTGAAAAAACCGCTTCCGAAAACGCCGCCGATAAAACCACGCCCGAAGCGAGCGAAACGGTTTTAAAAGAGGAGAACTGAATATGCAAATTCTCGACGGCAAGGCGTTTGCGGCTGATTATCGCTTAAAATTAGCTGAAAAAGTTAAAAACTTAAAAGAAACGGATAATATCGTACCGGGCTTAGCGGTCGTAATTATAGGTGAAGACCCCGCGTCGCAAATCTACGTGCGCAACAAAATGAAGGCGTGCGAAGCGGCGGGCATTAAGTCCTTTAACGTCGTGTTGCCCGAAACGGTTACGCAAAGCGAAGCGGAAGAAGAAGTTAAAAAACTTGCCGAAAACGACGAAGTTGACGGAATTATCGTTCAGTTGCCGCTTCCGAAAAAGTTTGACGAAAAGCGCATTTTATCGCTCATTCCCGTCGAAAAGGACGTAGACGGGCTTTCAAGCGAAAACTTAGGTAGACTTTTAAAGGGCGAAGACTCTCTTATTTCATGTACCCCTTACGGAATTATCGAACTTTTAAAGGGTTACGGCGTGAAGTTTGCGGGTAAAACCGCCGTCGTTTTAGGCAGAAGCAATATGGTCGGCAAACCCGTCGCCGCGCTTTTATTGCGCGAAAACGCAACCGTTACCGTTTGCCACAGTAAGACCGAAAATATAGCCTCTTACACAAAAAACGCCGATATTTTGGTTGCGGCGATAGGTAAAGCTAAGTTCGTTACCGCCGATATGGTTAAGGACGGCGCAATCGTCGTAGACGTAGGTATAAACCGCATTGACGGCAAAATTTACGGCGACGTTGACTATGAGGTCGTTAAAGATAAATGTTCGCTTATAACCCCGGTTCCCGGCGGCGTCGGACCGATGACGGTAACCATGCTTTTACAAAACACATTTAACGCTTGCGTTAAAAATCGCAGAAAATGACTGAATTTTTAAATAAATTTCAATTTTATAAAAATCTGGCGGAAAGTCAAATTAAACTCGCCGCAGATAATTTAAGCGGAGAAGAAACGCTTGTTTTTTCGATGCGTTACAGCTTGCTTGCGGGCGGTAAGCGTGTTCGCCCCGCGCTTATGCTTGCTTGCGCAGACGCGCTTAAACTCGATTTATCCGCAGTTTATCCGTTTGCGGTCGCGCTGGAATTTATTCACACTTATTCGCTTATTCACGACGATTTGCCCGCTATGGATAACGACGATTATCGGCGCGGCAAATTTACAAACCACAAAGTTTACGGCGAGGCGACCGCCATTCTTGCGGGCGACGCGCTATTAAACCGTGCGTACGAAATTCTTTTAAACGCGGCAAATACTCAAAACGAACTTGCCGCCGCGCGCCTTATCGCAAACTATGCGGGACTTAACGGAATGATAGGCGGACAGTCGCTTGACGTTCTTGATAATAAGCCTTTCGATGAAAAAACGCTCAACTTTATCCATTCTAATAAAACAGCAAAACTTATCCGCGCCGCAGTCGAAACGCCTGCGAAATTGGCCGGGGTGGACGCGGAGCCGTTTAAAAAATACGGCGAAAGCGTCGGGCTTTTATTTCAGATAACCGACGATATTTTAGACGAAACGTCCGACCTGCAAACCCTTGGCAAGTCCGTAAAAAAAGACTTTGCCGAAAACAAACTGACTTTCGTTTCGGTTTTCGGTATAGACGGGGCGAAACTCCGCGCCGAAGCCGCCCGACTTGAAGCGGTCAGACAGGCAAAAGTTATAGGTAGCGAAATTTTGGGAGATTTTGCAAACTATTTATCGGTGCGCGAGAAATGAGGCTTGACGTTTATCTTGTCGAACGCGGCTATTTTCCGTCGCGACAAAAGGCTCGGGAAGCGGTCGCGCGCGGCGACGTTTCGGTCGGCGGCAAAACCGTTTTAAAGCCGTCGAAAACGGTTTTAAACGGCGAAGCGGTGACCGTTTCGGCAAACGACGAAAGGTTCGTTTCAAACGGCGGTTATAAGCTGTATAAAGCTATTCAGGACTTTAAATTTTTGCCTAAGGGGCTTGTTTTTGCCGATATAGGCGCGTCAAACGGCGGGTTTACCGACTGTTTGCTTAAATTCGGCGCAAAAAAAGTTATAGCGATTGACGTCGGCGAAAGTCAACTCGATAAAACGCTTGCGGGCGACGAGCGCGTGATTATAAAAGATAACTTTAACGCCCGTTATTTAACCGCAGAAAGTTTAGGCAGCTACGTTGACGGGGTCACGGCGGACGTTAGTTTTATATCGCTCACTTATATTTTAAAAAACGTCTCGGGCGTTTTGAAGGACGGCGGGGTTGCGTTGCTTTTAATTAAGCCGCAGTTCGAGCTGAACGCCGCCGCTCTCAATAAAAGCGGACTTGTGATGTCTCGTGCGCTCAGAAAAAGCGCGGTTAAAAGGGTCTACGATTTTGCGCTTAGCGTCGGGCTTGTTCCCGTCGATTTTACGGTCGCGCCCGTTAAAGAAAAAAAGAACGTCGAGTACGTTATTATGTTGAAAAAAGACTTGCAAATTTCTCCGATAAGCTTAAAAACCGTTGAAGAAAGGGCGATTTAGTCTTTAAATTTTGAAGGCAATATATGAAAGTAGGAATTTTTATTAACACCACAAAAAACGACGCTACCGTCGCCGCGGACGAGTTTTCAAAACTTTTGGCGATAAAGGGCGTTGAAACGCGCGTCGTCAACCTCCCCGACGACTGCTTGGGTCTTGACGCGATTGCGGTTTTCGGCGGGGACGGAACCATTTTACGCGTGGTTGACTTTGCTATCGACTATGACCTTCCCGTGCTTGCCGTAAACGTAGGCACGGTCGGCTTTTTAAGTTCCGTTGACAGGAGCGAGCTAAACAAAGCGGTCGAACTTATATTAAACGGCAATGTAACCGATAAACGCGCCGTAATAAGGGTGACGGCGGGCGATAAAAAGATTTACGCTTTAAACGAAGCTTCCGTTCAGCGCGATACAGACGGCGTTTCTATTGCGGAAGCGATAAAATTAGGGCTTAATATTGATAAAAAATTCGTTGACGACGTAATGTGCGACGGACTTATGATAGCAACCCCCACGGGTTCAACGGCTTATTCGCTATCGGCGGGCGGGGCAATTTTAACGCCTGACCTCCCCGCGCTTATCGCAACGCCTATCTGCCCTCATTCGTTCAGAATTCGCCCTATAGTCTTCGGCGATAACTTAACTGCCGAAATCGAGGTTTTGGCAGGGTCGGGTAAGTGCGCGTTATTCGTTGACGGCAGAAAAATAAAAAATATCCGTGCGGGCGAAAAGGTGACGGTGCAAAAAAGCAAACGTTACGTTCGTTTTTATAAGACGGATAACGACTTTTTTGAAAGACTTACCACAAAACTAAACTCTTGGAGCGTGAGAAAATAATGGTGCGCGACGAAAGAAGAAACGCAATTATCAAAATTATAAGCGAGCGCGAAATCGAAACGCAGGAAGAGCTTGCCGCCGCGCTTACCGAAGTAGGCATACCCGCCACGCAAGCTACGCTTTCCCGCGATATAAGGAATCTGCGCCTTATAAAAATTCACGGAAGCGTTAAAAGGTTTAAATACGCGCTTCCTGCAGCCGCTAATAGCGAAGAAAGCGACGGAGATAAGATTTTATCTCTTTTAAAAAGCACCGTATTATCTATAAAAAGGGCTAAAAATCTAATAGTTTTAAAAACTTTGACGGGCGGCGCGGGCACGTGCGGAAT
>CAKQMM010000076.1 GCA_934254755.1 uncultured Clostridia bacterium | reverse complement strand
CGGTTGCGGTTATATCGTTCGTACTGTATATCTTCTCGGGGCTTATGCAAAACGTTATAACTAACTTTGCGGTTATGGCAACGCTTTCGATAGTCGTAGGCGCGGCGATTACGGTCGGCACCTTGCTTGTTATAAAGAAAATAACTTTAAAACACCCGCTTGACTAAATTTAACTGAATATAAAAACGCCGTTCGGGGTTCCGAACGGCGTTTAACGTGCTTTTAATTTTTTATATTCGAGTTATGTTTTTGCTGCGTATTCGACCGATTTAAGCCTGTAAGTTAAGTACCCTATATTTCCGTTTATTGCGGTGTAAATAAGCGTGGGGCGGTGTTTTTCGTTCGTTGCGGTTGCAAAGTAAGCTTCTATCGGCCTCCCCGAAAAGGTGTCGTTAATTTCGATTGAAAGTTTAACGGAAGATATTTCAGTTTTTTCGGGAGTTAATTGACCGTTTTCGGTATAACCGTCGGCAAGCGTTACGTTTTTAGTTTCGCTTGCGCTTGCGTTAAGGTTGAGGGCGCGGAGCGATTTACCCGCCACGTCAACCGAATTTACGGTCTTTGTGAGGCCTTTCGTTAAATCGTAAGCGCGGGGCACGAAGAATAAAAGTTCGTTATCGACGTAAGGTTTTTTATCGACGTTTTTATACTTCGTTTCGCCGCTTAAAGCCGTAAGAGCGTTATGCTCGTCTTTAACTATATTAAAGTTCACGGTTGCGTTGCCGTTATCGTAAGTCACTTCGTAATCATACGCAAACTCAATCGTCGGGTACTTATAGCCGCTGCCTAAATAAACGGTGTTGTTTTCAACGGTTTTAACCGTTTTAACGGGGGCAAGTTCGTCTCTGAAAAGTTTAAACCACGTTTTGCTCGTCGTTTTATCATCGACCGGGTAACGGTCGTCGCCCTTAACGTACGCGCCTTTTATATAAAGCTCCGTTTCATAGTAATAGCGTTGCTCTCCGTCAAGATTCACTAAATCAAAAAACGTTTTGTAGTAAGACGAACCGTCAAGCTCAAGTTTTGCGTCGCTTTGCATAACGTTGGTATTAGATAAAGTCGTGTTGCTTACTTCGACCGTATAAATAAGCGTTTCGGTCGCTTCGTCGCTCGCGGAGTTGGGTGCGGTCTTCCAGTACGGACCGTCAAAATCAAAAGCGGTGCTTCCGCAAGCGGTCAGTGTGAACGCAAGCGTCGTAAAACTTAAAATAAGAACAAGTAATTTTTTCATAGTAAGGTTATTCTATCATAATTTAAGCCGTTTGTAAAACGGAACGCTAAATTTGCCGCGGTTTTTACCCGTTTATTCACAATTTTTTTAAATAACGCTTAATTCTGTCAGTATTTTGTGTTAGAATAAAAACGCTATGATAATAAGAAAGGTCAAAACTATAGCGGACGCAATCGGCGTTTCCGCCCGCTTAGCGCTTCCGCACAGCGATTTAAACGCTAAAAAATGTTACGTTTTTTGCGAAGACAAAATTACTTTGAATATCGAACGCGCGCTTGCCGAGCTTTCGGGCAAGGGTTTTTTCAACGTTGAAGTTTTAACTTTTAAGCGATACATAAAAAGCCGCAAAAGCGAAATTAACATGCTAGACAAGGAAAGCTCGGGCATGGCTATCCGCAAAATAATAAGCGACATTAGCGGCGAACTTACCTGCTTTAAAAAGTGCAAAATCGCGCTCGACTTTCCCGAAACGCTTTACGAACTCATCTCTCAGCTTGAAAGCGCGAAGGTTACGTCAAAAGACCTTTTAAAAATAATCGACGCCGATTTTGACGCCGTCCCCAAAGCCCTTTTAATGAAGTTAAAAGACGTTTTTCGCGTTTACGAGCGTTACGAGATTTACCTTGCCGAAAACGGGTTTGTGGACAGCAACGCCTACTTATCGTTAATGCCCGACCTTATCCGCGGCGACGAAGAGCTTAAAAATTCAGCCGTCATATTAAGCGGGTTTCCGTCCGTCACCAAACAGCGTTACGATATTTTCAAGGCGCTTTTTGACTGTGTGACCGATTTAACGGCGATAGTTCTTGCGGGGGACGAAAAAGACGTTTACACCCTTGAAACGTTAAACGCGCTTAAAAATATAGATAAGACTGCCGATATAGTCGAAGAGCCGACTTCTTTAACCTCTGACGCGCGCAGAATTTTAAGCGTTTTATATAACCCCGACGAGATTTTCAAGCGAAAAACCGCCCCTAAGGAAGCCTTAAATTCCGTTACCGTAGCTGAATTTTTGTCCGCCGAAAAGGAGGCGGAATTCGCCGCGAAAGTGGCTTTAAAAGAAGTGCGCGGCGGCAAAAGGTTTAAAGATATAGCGGTTGCCGTCGGCGACGGGAACGCGTATTTTCCGCTTATAGAAAAGTATTTTCAAGAATACGGCGTGCCGTATTACTTGGATAGACCATTTAATTTAAGCGACCACTTTATAGCAAAATTCGTTTCCGATTACATTGACCTTTGCCGCAGGGGCTTTTTAAGAAAAGATTATTTAAGTTTCGTGTCGAGTTTAGCGTTTTGCACCGATAAAAATAAAACCGACGCGCTTAAAAATTACGTCCTTAAAAAATCGCTTAACAGAAAACGCTTAGCGGACGCCGAGTTTGAGGACGAAGAGCTTGCCGCTCTTCATAAAAAAGTAATATCGGCGTGCGAAAGTTTTAAAAACGCAAAAACGGTCAAAGAGTTAAACGCCGCGGTTTTAACAATGCTCGATAAAATCGGCGCGCAAAAGAACGTACTCGACGTAAGCGACAAACTGGAAAGTTTTAACTACCTTGATTTTAAAGAGTTTAACGATAAGGTTTTTGAAAGCGTCGTTAATTTGTTAAGCGAAGTCGAAAGAGTTATAGGCGATAAAAAAATCTCTCCGCTCGAATATAAAAACGTGTTTTTAAGCGGGGCGGAAAGTTTAAAAATAAGCGGCATACCCGTGTATAGCGACGCCGTTTACGTGGCGGACGCTAGCGAAGTTAAGTTGACCGCGCCGAAAACCCTTATCGCGATAGGTTTATCTTCGGGCGTGCCGTCCGTTAAAAACGACGTTGCCCTTTTAACCGATAAAGACTTAGAAAAACTCGATGAGTTGAAAGTAAGCGTAGACCCCAAAATAAAAGCCGTCAACAAGCGCGGCAGGGAGGCTTTCGTAACGTCGCTTTGCTCGTACAAAGAAAAGTTGATTTTGTCTTGTCCGTCCGTTTCCGCAGGGGGCAAAGCGGTGATAAAATCAGATTTTATAAAGACCGTTTCGGACTCGTTCAAGGTGAGTAAAATAAGCGAAGCGGAAGACTTTATGCTTGCGCGCGCGGGCGCATACTCGACCCTTTCCGACAGGTTTTTGGCTGAAAAACCCGCCATGCGCGAAATTGCGAACTTAAAGCAAAGTTACGTTTCGGGAGCAAAATACGCGACCGTGGCGGCGGCGTCCTTTTTTGAAGCGGCGGCAAAAGTCAGCGGCGGCAAAGCTTACGAAACGGCGGCTGAAATTTTAAACGGCGAAAGCCTTAACGAACTCAGCGAATACCTTGGCGAAGAAGCCGCAAACCTTGGCGATAACGAGATCAGCGCGACGGCGATTGAAAGTTATTTTTCATGCCCCTACTTAAACTACGCGAAAAATTTACTTAAACTCGCACCCGCCGAAACGGGCGAAATCCGCGTGAACGACGTCGGCACTTTTTTACACGGCGTTATAGAATATTACGTTAAAAACGTAAGCGAAGTGAGCGATAAAACTTCGAGCGACGCGCTTGCCGAAAAAGCCGTCGAACACGAGTATAGTAGCGGCAATTACGAAAGCTACGGAGCGGACAAAAAGGGCGAGTTTTACTTTGAAATGCTTTTAAAAGAAGCAAAACGGGTGTGTTACGTCGTGTACCTCGGCATAGAGGGCTCGGACTTTAAGCCGAGCATGATAGAGCAAAGTTTCGGCGGAAGTTCTTCCGTGCCGCCCGTTACGCTTCATTCGGAAAGCGGCGACTACTTCGTGCGCGGTAAGGTGGACAGGGTCGACAGGTTCGGCAACAACGTAAGAATCATCGACTATAAGTCGGGCAAAATTGAAGACGGGCTCGATAAATTCTACTGCGGAAGCAGGCTTCAACTGTATCTATATATGAACGCATTTTTGTCGAGCGGCGATAAACCCGCGGGCGCGTATTATTTCCCCGTGCGCGACGGTTACGCCGAAGAGGCGAACGGGTCGGACGCAGTGAACTATAAAATGAGCGGTAAAACGGTTCTTGACGACGTTATATTGAACGCAACCGATAAATGCCTTAAAGCAAACAAAAAGAGCGAGTTCGTTAAAATAAGGCTTAAAAACTGCGGAGAGCCCTACGCAGACTCGCAGGTCGTGACGGAAGGGGAAATGGAAGCCTTTTTAAAGTATTCGGTAAAAATTGCCGAGCGCGGCGTGAACGAGCTTAAAAAAGGCTATGTCCGCCCGTCGCCGTACGACGGAAAGTGCAAGTATTGCGAATACGGCGCGATGTGCCGCTACGACGTTACGACAAGCGGCGAGCGGAAAATTAAAAACGTGAGCGAAGAAGATATCGTTAAAGCAGCCGCCGAAGACAGCAACGGCGCGTTTGAATTAACTGTTATAAAATCTAACGACGGTGGTAGCGAAAATGAGTAAATTAAATAAGGGTTATACCCCCGCGCAAACTGAAGCGATAACTTACCGCGGGTCGGACGTTTTGGTATCCGCCGCGGCGGGGTCCGGTAAAACGCAGGTTTTAACCGAGCGCATAATAAGTATAATCGCGGGCGAAGGGGTAAGCGTTGAAAACTTGCTTGCCATAACGTTCACGAAGCTTGCCGCCGCCGAGATGAAAGAGCGTATAAAAGCCGCGCTTAACGCCGCTTACGCGGAAACGAAAAGCGCGTTTTTGCGCGACGAGATAAACAAGGTCGAGTACGCCGACATAACGACGATAGATTCCTTTTGTTCAAACCTTATAAAGAAGTATTTTTATCTTTTAGGGGTTGACCCGAACTTTAAAATCTTAGAAGAAGCGGACGCCGAAGAACTTAAAAATCAAGCGGTAGACAATGTGTTTACCGAACTATACGAGGGTTTAGACGAAGATTTTCAAAGTTTGTTATCCGTCTTTTCGGCGCATAGAAAAGACGCCGCTTTGCGTGACGCCGTTAAAAACGTTATGAATTTTTGCGAGAGCGAGGAGTGTAGCGACAAAGTTTTGGAAAAGTCTTTAAAAGTTGCGGACGAAGTTAAATTCAAGGTTGACGGCGGGCTTTTAAACGAGGCAAAAGAGGGCTCTCAAAAACTTGTCAAACTTTTAAAAGAACTTAAAAACAACGAAAAATACGTAAGCCGAAAAGATAAAATCGAAAAGTACGAAGCGGCTGCAAACTACTACTTAACCCTTAATTCCGTCGGCGAATTCGACGAAACGGCGGCGTATATAAAAGCGGACAATAAGCTTTGCGGCGAAATACCCGAACTATTTGAAGTTATCGCGACCTTAAAAGGGTTTTACGAGAGTTTTAAGGAGGCAAAACCGCTTATATTAAATTCGGCGGAAGACTTGGAATTTGAAAAATCGCTCGTCATAAAACTTTTTAATCTCGTAAAACGCGTCGAGTCGGAATACGATGAATTAAAGGCGGAAGCCGCCGCGATGACTTTTTCCGACCTTGGCAAAAAAACGTTAGAGCTTTTAAACGATAAAGCGGCGCTTGAAGAAATAAAGAATAAGTACGCCTATATCTTCGTTGACGAATATCAGGACGTAAACGGCGTGCAGGAAGCGATAGTTAATAAAATATCGAACGACAACTGCTTTATGGTAGGCGACTTAAAGCAGAGTATTTACGGCTTCCGCGGCAGCGACCCCGAATATTTTAAACAAAAAGCCGACACTTTCGGCAGCGTCGGCAAAAAAGTTATAAATTTAGATAAGAATTTCAGGTGCGCCGGAAAAGTCGTAGAGTTTGTGAACGACCTATTTTCAACCGTGATGACTGAGAATAGTTGCGGGGTAGACTACGCTAAAAACCTTATGGAATACGGCGGGCTTTACGGCAGCGGAAAAGAATACGAGGGCGAAGCCGTTATCGACGTGTACGACGATTCCGCCCCCGCCCCCGCCACGTATAAAGGGGTAT
>CAKQMM010000075.1 GCA_934254755.1 uncultured Clostridia bacterium | reverse complement strand
ATGAGTCCGGTGCAATACCGAACTCACTCACAAAACATTTAATATTTAATTTTGTCTAAACTTTTGGGGTCACTTCAGAGCGGGGTTTGGGGGATAATTCCGTGAGCGGCGGCTTGCGCTTGAAGCGCGTCGTCGTGGAAGGTCCCTATCTGCGCGGCTATTTTCGCGCCGCTAAAGTCGTCAAGGTTCGCGGCGTTAGCGAAGTTCCCGTCTTTTCTGACGACTATAACGAGTTGGCTTTCGTAATATGCGTCCGAAAAGTCGACGCTTTCAAGCCTTTTTGCCGTCGGGCTCATGCCCGCGATGATAAAGTCGAGCGCGCCCGATTTAACGGCGTTTATAAGCGCGTCGAATTCGTACTGAACGATAACGAGCTCTTTTCCCGTTTCTTCGGCGATTTTTTTCGCTATCATAACGTCGTAGCCGTTGGCATAGCCTTGCGCGTTGCTGATTTTAACCGCGCCGTCGCCTTCGGCCATCTGCGTAAAGTTGAAAGGCGCGTATCCGCACTCCATGCCGACGTAAATTTTGTTCGGGTCTTTTTTATTGCCGCACGCGGTAAGCGAGAATACGGCTGCTAGCGATAGAGCAACTGTGAGAATGAGTGTGAGTAGTTTTTTCATTTTTAGGTTCTCCTTTAAAAAATTTTACTTTTTTTGTAACAAAAAAATCGCGATACTATCAAATATCGCGATTTCACGGAAAACCGAAAAAAGATATTCAATAGCGCAACGCGGAATTGCTTCCGCGACAGTTGCAAAAGTGTTCCCTTTGCACCCAGACAAGAAACCTTCGGGTAAGACTTCTCTCTTCGGCGTCCTCTCCTTTACCGCCGCGACTTTTAACCCTGCCGCGGTTTGTCATATCGGACGCGCCTCTATCTCTGAATTTTTTGTTAAACCCACTTTAATACTTTTTTATGCCGTTGTCAAACGATTTTATACGGTTTTTAAAATTTTCCGAAAAATTATTTTTTCAAGAAAGTTCTCTTTTTTTTGCTTTCGTGTTGATTTTAAGATTTTTTAGCGCTACAATTAAGCGGTAAAATCGAAAGATTTACGGATACTACTTAATAAGAGCTATTTATAGGAGTTATTTATATGATACAGACAAAAGACCCTAACATGATATTTTTCAATGAAATAGGAAAGGATGACTGCGAACTTATAGACGTTAAAAGCGGCAAGTTTTCCGTTTTCGGGTTATACGACTTTTATAATCGCGACGATTACGTGCGTATGCCGCCCGAAATCCCCGGTTCTATAAGCGAAAATTTATTAAATCTTAACCAAAACACGAGCGGCGGAAGGGTTTGTTTTATAACCGACTCCGATTATATCGGCGTAGACGTAGACTTGTGCGCGGCTTTTAACGGTACGAATATGAGCGGCGGCGGGCGCGTCGGGATAGACGCTTATCTTTTGCTCGACGGCGACAGCGAGTACCGTTTACGTTGTTCTTTCTTTCCCGCAACCAACGAGGATACGAGCTATAAAAAAGTAATTGACGTTCCGAAAGGTCGCAAAAAAGTTATAATGAATTTGCCGCTTTACGCAGGAATAAAGCGTTTAAAAATAGGGCTTCAAAAAAATGCGCTTCTTGAAAAATTCAACCCATATAAAAATATTGCGCCGATAGTTTATTACGGGTCGTCTATCACCCAGGGCGCGTGCGCAACCAGACCGTCGAACTCTTACGAATCGATGATTTCGCGCAGAAACTTCGTCGATTTTATAAACCTTGGTTTTTCAGGCGCGTGCAGGGGCGAAAAGCCGATGGTCGATTACATTGCCTCCATTGATATGTCGCTTTTCGTTCTCGACTTCGACCATAACGCGGATAATCCGCAGCAACTTCGCGAGCGGCATTATAACGTATATAAAGCGGTGCGCAACGCCCACCCCGATATCCCCATAATTATGGCTTCTAAGCCCGATTTTGAAAACGACGCCCACGGCGAAAACCCCGAGAGGCTGAAAATCGTCAGAGCGGACTATTTAAGGGCAAGGCGCGAAGGGGACAGGAACGTTTACTTTATAGACGGGCGGACTTTTTACGGTAAAAAAGAGCGCGGGCTTAATTTTGCCGACGCTTGCCACCCCAACGATTTGGGGTTTTATAAAATGTCGAGAAGATTCGGCGCGATGATCGACAGGCTGCTTAAAAAGCGTTAAAATTCGCGGGCGTTTTTTAAGTGTATCCGAAACGCTTGTAAAGCTTAGGTAAAAAATCGTTAAAAATCGCAAAAATGCAAAATTTTGTTGCAAATGCAACACTAATTTGGCGTAATTTAGTGTATACTTAAACCGCAAAACAAGTTTTTGGTTAAATTGAAAATTTAAGATAAAGTATTTACAATTTCGATATTTTGTGTTAAAATATTTTTAATCGACAATATATGGGAGTTTTATGGGTAAAATTCATTCGGTTTTTTCGGGCGGCACGGTTGACGGGCCGGGCATAAGGTTCGTCGTTTTCACGCAAGGTTGCCCGCTGAGGTGTAAATTTTGCCATAACCCCGATACGTGGAAAATCGGCGCGGGCGAAGAACGCTCGGTTGACGATTTGATTAAAGAAATAGTAAGGTACAAAAATTATTTCGGCTTAAACGGCGGGCTTACTATATCGGGCGGAGAGCCGCTCGTGCAACTCGATTTTATTACGGAACTATCTAAAGCCGCCGTGAAAAACGGAGTAAACGTCGCGGTTGACACGTCGGGATATCTTTTCGACGAAAATAGTCCCGAAAAAATCAAGAAGTTTGACGAGCTTAATAAATACGTCGATTTGTATCTTCTCGATATCAAGCATATCGACGACGATAAACACCGTATGCTTACGGGGGTAACTAACAAACACACCCTTGCGTTTGCGAAATATCTTTCCGATAACGGCAAAAAAATGTGGATAAGACACGTTTTGGTTCCCGGCATAACCGATGACGACGACGCGCTTATCCGTTTAAAAGAGTTTATCGACACGCTTAAAACGGTTGAAAAGGTTGAAGTTTTGCCTTACCACACGATGGGCGTTCCGAAGTACGAAAAATTAGGGATAGATTATCCGCTTAAAGGCGTCGAACCGCCTTCAAAAGAGCGGGTTATGAACGCAAAAAGGTTGCTTGGTATTATAAAATGATAAACGACGATAACTATAAGGAAAAGTTCAAGGGGTTGCAGGTCGTAGAAATAAGCGGCGAATCGTGCGCGAATTGCTTGACGCTAATGCCGATGCTTTACGAACTGTGTAAGGCTCGCCCGGAACTGACGCTCGTGCACATAGAAGCGTCCGAAAACACCGTTAAAATTATGAACGAGTACGCGGTTGACCGCGTGCCGACGGTTTTATTGCTTGACGACGGCGAAGTTTTCGCCCGCGCGACGGGGTACCAGCCCGAAGAAATTTTCGAGATTTGGCTCGACGCGAAAGTGGAAGAGCGCAAAGCGCAAAAGTCTAAATAAAAGCGCAAAAATTCAAATAAAAATCAAGTCCGCCATGCGTTCGCGCCGAAACACGCGCTAAGTGAAGCAAAGCGGCAAACAAAAAGGTAACTAACCCTTAAAGGGTATAACGCAATAAAATTTAAGGAGTAACAACATGGAAAATTACAAAGGTTGGGAAGGCTTTATTCCCGGCAAATGGTGTGACGACGAAGTCAACGTAAGAGACTTTATTCAGAGAAACTACACCCCTTACGACGGGGACGATAGCTTCCTTGCGCCCGCTACCGACGCCACCAAAAAACTTTGGGAAGAAGTTTTGGAACTTTATAAACAAGAAAGAGAAAACGGCGGCGTTTTAGACGCCGATACCACGATCGTTTCTACTCTTACCAGCCATAACCCCGGCTACATCGACAAAGATTTAGAGAAAATCGTAGGTTTTCAGACCGATAAACCTTTAAAACGTTCTCTTCAACCTTTCGGCGGTATTAAAATGGCTGAACAAGCTCTTGAAATGTACGGTTATCATATCGACCCGCACGTAAAAGAGATATTCACCAAATATCGCAAAACTCATAACGACGGCGTTTTCGACGCATACACCCCTGAAATGAGGGCGGCGCGTTCGGCGCACATTTTAACGGGTCTTCCCGATACCTACGGCCGCGGCAGAATAGTCGGCGACTATCGTAGGGTCGCTTTATACGGCGTTGATTTCCTTATAAAGAAAAAGGAAGAAGATAAGGCTATAATGACGGGTGAAATGACTCCCGACAAAGTCCGCGACAGAGAAGAAGTTGCAGAGCAAATCAAGGCTTTAAAAGGTCTTAAAGAAATGGCTGCTTCTTACGGTTGCGATATCAGCCTCCCCGCAACGAACGCGAAAGAAGCGATTCAGGCTTTATACTTCGGCTACCTCGGCGCAATCAAAGATCAGAACGGCGCGGCTATGAGTATCGGCCGTAACTCCACCTTCCTTGATATTTATATCGAGCGCGACCTTAAAAACGGCACTTTAACCGAAAGCGAAGCGCAGGAACTTATGGATCACTTCATCATGAAACTTCGTATGGTTAAGTTCATGAGAATTCAGTCCTACAACGAACTTTTCTCCGGCGACCCGACCTGGGTTACCGAATCTATCGGCGGTATGGGCGTAGACGGCAGAAGCTTGGTTACCAAAAACTCCTTCCGCGTACTCCACACCCTTGTAAACTTAGGTCCCGCACCCGAACCGAACCTTACGGTTTTGTGGTCTAAGAACCTTCCCATCAACTTCAAAAAGTTCTGCGCCAACATCTCCATTAAAACTTCGTCCATTCAGTACGAAAGCGACGATTTGATGCGTCCGCAGATGGGTGACGATTACTGCATCGCTTGCTGCGTATCTTGTATGAGAGTCGGCAAAGACATGCAATTCTTCGGCGCGCGCGCTAACCTTGCAAAATGCTTGCTTTACGCTATTAACGGCGGTAAAGACGAACTTATGAAAGACAAGGTTACCGGCAAACCGATGCAAGTCGCTCCTAAGTTCGAGGCAATTACTTCTAACGAGGCTCTTGACTTCAACGAAGTTATGGATAAATACAATCAGATGATGGATTGGCTTGCCGGCTTATACGTCAACACTTTGAACCTTATCCACTACATGCATGATAAATATTCTTACGAAGCAATCGAAATGGCTCTTCACGATACGCAAGTCAGAAGATTCTTCGCAACGGGTATCGCGGGTCTTTCCTGCGTAGCGGACTCTCTTTCCGCTATCAAATATGCGAAAGTTTACCCCATCAGAAACGAAGAAGGCATCGTAGTTGACTTCAAGATAGATGGCGACTTCCCGAAATACGGCAATAACGACGACAGAGCAGACTCTTTGGCGGTTATGGTCGTTAAATCGTTCATGAACAAGATTCGTTCTCACTACACTTACAGAGAATCTATCCCCACCATGTCCGTTCTTACCATTACGTCCAACGTCGTTTACGGTAAAAAGACCGGTAACACTCCCGACGGCAGACGCGCAGGTCAACCCCTTGCTCCCGGCGCAAACCCGATGCACGGCAGAGATTCTCACGGAGCGCTTGCGTCTCTTGAATCGGTTGCTAAAATTCCTTACGAGTATTGCAGAGACGGTATTTCCAACACCTTCTCTATCACTCCCGCGTCGCTCGGTAAAGACGACTAATAGCTACGCTTAACTTCCGCGCCCCTTATGGGGCGACGGATAGAGCGAATTACATAAAATAATACGGAGGTACATATATGTCTCAAAAAGTTGATAACTTAGTTAATATGTTAGACGCTTATTGCGCCGACGGCGGTCACCACCTTAACGTGAACGTCTTTACTCGCGAAACGTTGCTTGACGCGCAAGCGCATCCCGAAAAATATCCGCAACTTACCATTCGCGTTTCGGGTTACGCGGTAAACTTCAATAAGCTTACCAAAGAACAGCAAGACGACGTTATTTCGCGTACTATACACGAATCTATGTAACTTAATAAGAGAAAGGGAAGCAATTCCCTTTTTCTTTTACAAAAATTACGGCTTTTTAACAAACGCGGCGGTTTTATAATGATTTTATTTATCGGCGCACCTTTATTTTATAAACTTGATATAAAAGCTGCATTTAAGGACTTACCATGAGAATTTTAATTGTTCGGCACGCTGAACCCGATTATAAAAACAACACCCTTACCGAAAAAGGCTTTCGCGAGGCGGG